>CAMVHW010000137.1 GCA_947167395.1 uncultured Bacteroidales bacterium | reverse complement strand
GGACATATCTTTGGGATGAGAGGTAGTAAAGCGTACACGCATATCAGGTACGGCGGTTGCTACTTTCTCCAAGAGCAGCGGGAAGGTGATGTCCTCATAGTGGTAGGAATTGACGTTCTGTCCCAACAGCGTAACCTCTTTATATCCTTTCTGTTGCAGGTCTTTAACCTCGTTGACTATGCTTTCTGTGTCTCGGCTGCGTTCGCGTCCGCGTGTGTAAGGCACGACGCAATAAGAGCAGAAGTTGTTGCAGCCACGCATAATACTGACAAAACCGCTTATGGTCTTTCCTATACGTGCCGGCAGAATGTCGCGATAAGTCTCGGTGGTACTGAGTTGCAGATTAACCACTTTATGTCCTTGTTCGGCTTGTGCCAAGAGGTTAGGTATGTCAAGATAGGCATCCGGACCTGCAACAAAATCCACATTCCATTGGTCAATCAACTCCTGTCCCATCCGTTCAGCCATACAACCTATAACTCCAATTATCACACGTTTTTGGTTTGATTGTTGGTGTTTGCGTAAGAGAGCGTGCAGTTCTTGCAAGCGATGGCAAACGGTCTGCTCTGCTTTGTCGCGAATAGAGCAGGTGTTAAGAATGAGGATGTCAGCCTCGTCTATATTATCTGTGTATTCGGCTCCCACGGTCTTCATAATAGCAGCCACCACCTCGCTGTCCGCCACGTTCATTTGGCAGCCGTAAGTCTCTATATAAAAATGTTTTCCCATATATTAAGGATTTTTAAGTTTCTACTTTCAATCTGAATCGTATTCCCCATAGCAGTGCATTGGGGTCGTTGCGATGAGTGAGTCGCCACACAGCATAGAGGTCGCCTATGCGAAAGAGGTTGCCTATGCCCACACCTGCTTCCAAATAAGGTATTTTCATACTGCCTCCGTATGCCATTTTTAGCGATATGAGTTCGCGCAGTTGCAGGCGTTGCACCCACGGAATACGATTATATATACACCCGCGTCCGTTCCATTCGGTATGCAAGGCAATGTAATGTTTGGCACTATAAAGACAATATGGCAAGAGCGTGAAGGCATAAGGGTCATAGCCGTAGGTTTGGTTGCCGGCAAACTTATATGTATATACATCAGGCACTTTGCCTACCGTTGTACCTGCCTCAAAAAGATAGTCCAGTCGTCCCACCACTCCTAACGGCACATCTTGATGAACCATAAGACGGAGTTTGGCATAAAGGTCGTAGGTGTTACGCCCTGTGAAATAGGCACTTCCTATTTCGCCATTGACAAAGACCACAGGCAGGTCGCCATACACGCGCAGGCGTTTGAAGTAGATATCCACGTTCCTGTCGTCCCAACTCATTCGCAGGGTTGTTCCTAAACGAGCAAACTGAAAATAAGGTTGCGAACTATATACACGCGTAGGCTCACCATAACCTTGTTGTCCGAAAGCGAGGTAAGAGTGCGTTTCCCAACCGTCAGCCCAGTCGTTCTCGAACTGCAAGCGCAACATCTTCTTGCGTGCATCGGGCAGGTACAGTTGTTTAGCCTTGAAGAAGCCTTCGGTTAGGAACATCATAAAGGGTCTTTCCGGGTTCCACACTTCGTTTTCCCGACGCATAGCGGTGAACTCGTCGGCATCGCTAATAGCGTATGCGTCACGATATTCCAATGACAGGATATGTCTTCGCTCAACGGGCAGTTGCCAGTTGATTTTGCCTGCACCTTTGCAGGCACGGTCGCCCAGTCCGAAAGCCACATAGCCTTCCAAACTGACGTTCTTCCACAGTCGCTCGTTAGTGCGAATAGGCAATCCCAAACGCACTCCTTCATAAGGATTGACACGCAGTATCTCCAAGGCGTGACCAAAATCGACATACGAGCCGGTGGGGATATAGCCGGTGAGAATGATTTTGGCAATGAAAGTGGCTATATTGAGTATGGGTGCGCTAACCATCGGCTCCAACTTAACAGCCTCTATATCTGACGATAAGAGTGTATGCGTTTCAGCCGTTTGGGGCAATCGTATGCTGCTTTTGACAAGCAAGGTGGGGAAGATATGCGAACTGTCGCTCTTGACAGCCACGTCCATCACTATGCGTTTCTGCTGGTCGGTAAGGTGATAGCGGTTGTTGGTATTGAGGTCATAATGCTGCACTATAACGCCGTCGCGCAGATAATTGACGTTAGCCAAAGGCGACACGGACATCTCCACTTCGCGCAGAGCATAAGTGGCTGAATCGATAAGCAGAGTACCATTGAAAGTAGCGTCATACGGCACTTTGCTCTCACATTGGACCCTATACGCTTTGCCGCCTTCGCTGATGGAATCAGTGACGATATAGCGATAATAGTTCTTACCGCTTGAAGCCAAAGGACTAATAAAAGATGAACCGCAAAGGGTTACGTAATTGCGATAGAAATTATATGTATGATATGGTTCGTCCAAGAGTAGTTGCCACATACTCTCAGTCAGGATGGCGGTCTGTTCTTCTCGCTGTGAACCGTCAATGTATCTTCTGTAAAGCGGTAGAACCAATGTCGAGTCCTCTGTCATTTGCACAGCCTCCTTAATCGATTGTCCTATGGGGCGGCTCAAACGTTCTGAACGCAAATCGCTAAGATAGACATCTGTATGGCTGGTTACGTTAGTGGTGTCTATACTCAGGTCATTGTCTTTTCTATGTTTTCTGACGCTATCCAATAATGCCCACGCGGGGTTCTGTCGCGGCAGGACGAACACGTCTGCCAAATCGGTTTGCTCCTCGCGCAACTCCACGTTTATCCCCACCGAACTGCCTGCTTCCACCTTAAAACGCTCGGTTCTGTACCCTACTGCCGAGACGACCATAGTGGCACGCTTGGTGAGCGGAGCACGCAAAAGGAAAACACCTTCTTCTGTGGATGAAGTGCCATAATGAGTACCCTCAAAATAGACGCTGACGGCAGACAGTGTCTCGCCCGTCTTTTTGTCCCTCACCTCACCCACAACCGTGGTCAGACTTATATTCTGTCCGATAGCAAGAAGTGGGCACAGGCAAAGCAATAATATGAGCAAAGGTCGATTCATTGATTAGCAGGGTGGAACTGCAAAATGGCTTTTCGCAGGTCCTGTATATCAAGGTGAGTGTATATCTCTGTTGTCGTTATGTTTTCGTGTCCCAAGAGTTGTTGTATGACACGCAGGTCTGCACCGTTTTGGAGCAAGTGAGTGGCAAACGAATGGCGAAGCGTATGTGGAGATATCTTCTTATGTATTCCCGCTTCTTCTGCCAAGCGGCGTATGATGGTGAAAATCATGGCTCTGGTCAGTTGTCTGCCATAGCGATTGAGGAAGGCTATATCGGCAAACTCCTTTTTCACATCGAGGTGGCTGCGGTCTTCCAACCAATAGGCAAACCATTTGTCGGCTTCGGGTGATATAGGCACCAATCGTTGCTTGCTGCCCTTGCCGTGCACCAAGAGATAACCCTCCTCGCGGTACATATCCGATAGTTTGAGATTAACCAATTCGCTCACTCGCAAGCCGCTGCCGTAGAGCATCTCCAATATTGCACGATTACGATGTCCCTCGGGTTTGCTCAAGTCGATAGCGTTAACCAAACTATTCACTTCCTCCAATGTGAGCACCTCCGGCAGATATTGGTCGCGATGAGGCGACTCCAACAACTCCGAGGGGTCATCATCGCGGTAGTTATGATAAAGCAAGAAGCGGTAGAACGACCTCACGCCGCTCATTATACGCGCTTGGCTGCGAGCATTACTCTGCGCGTCAAACTCGTCATAGACAAATGCTTGCAAGTCGTCAAAACTTGCATCCCACGGTACTATCTGCTTGTCCTTGCAATAGCCGAACAACTTATCGAGGTCTTGCTCGTAAGCCATTATGGAGTTGTCGGACATACCCTTCTCCATCAGCAAATAGCGATGATAGGCTTTGCGTATGGTATCAGCGTTCATCATAGTTAAGACTACCCTTATAATAAGCGTTATAAGTCTGTCGGTCTTGGGTTTGTGCTTTGATAGTGATATCCGTTTCGTTGCCGTCTTGCTGTA
>CAMVHW010000136.1 GCA_947167395.1 uncultured Bacteroidales bacterium | reverse complement strand
ATTTCTATTCGCCCGACCTCGTTGCCGGTGATACGGTTATTGTGTCGCTCACCCAAGACGGAACAGGCTATATAGAGTCGTGTCCGTTTGTGGTTGAGAGTATGAAGAATATCTATCACGAACATCCTATCATACTTGTGTCGCCCACATCGGCTCCTGCCAGACGTGCCACTTTGACTATCGAGTCACCTGAAAATGGTACTTGGACTGCCGTCAATGCTGCGGGTATAAGGTGCGCAACCGGCACCTTTAAGGCGGATAATGACAAGATTGAGTTGCCTCCTGTCAGCGGGTGCTATATGCTCATATTAAGAGGAAATAACGGCTTGACAGAAACGAAAAAGATAATACTGTACTAATATGTTGGGTTTCTTAAATAAGATACAGCCGCCTACTGATTGGCACGATTTTCTTCGTCGCTTTATACTTAATAAGTATGTGTTGGTTCTTCTTGCTTTTGGACTGGTGTTCCTCTTTGTGGGCGATCAGAGTATAATCAACTCTATTCGTCGGCAGCGTAAGATTAACCAAACCAAAGCACGCTTGGAGCAGACGCGACAACAGATCAACGAGTGCAGGCGTGATATCCGCACATTGGACAACACCGACTCATTGGAGCGGTTCGCCAGAGAGCATTACTATATGCACGCTGATAACGAAGATGTGTATATCATCAAGCAATAAGTGAAATGCAAGACCAACTGGTTAAGAAACACCGAATCTTGGGAGTTGACCCGGGCAGTCTGCTTATGGGCTATGCTATTCTTGACACAGAAAAGCAAAAAACGTCGGTCTGCCTGTTTGATGTGTTGGATGTCAGGAAGTTTGACGGTCAGTATGCTCGTCTGCAACGCGAGTTCTTCTTCCTGCAAGACCTGATTGACCATTACCATCCCACTTGTCTTGCCATCGAAACACAGTTTGTGGACAAGAACCCGCAGACGATGATAAAGATTGTACATGCCCAAGGGGTGGCTATCGCTGCGGCTTTGAGTCGCGATATACCTATATATGAGTACTCGCCGATGAAGATTAAGATGGCAATCACCGGCAATGGTCATTCCACCAAGCAGCAGGTGGCAGATATGCTTCAGCGTTTCCTTCATCTGCCTGAGTCGCTGATGCCCAAACACTTGGACGCTACCGACGCGCTGGCTATCGCCTATTGTCATTTTCTCCAATTAGGCTTACCCCTCACGGCTGAGCACGGAGCCAAGGACTGGACCACCTTCGCCAAACAAAGAGGACTGACTTCGTCTGCTGCCACCACGCCTAATCAAAAACTGCTTGCCGCCTTGGCAAAAAAATAGTAGTAACCATTATAATGATTACTACTATCGTATCTTTTATTCGTTTTTATGGCTTAATAACTTTCTGATTCATTGGGGAAACTGCGGTCGCTGACAGCGGTGGTATATTCCTTGACCGCGTTCTTTATCTCTTCGCCTATAGATGCAAAACGACGCAAGAACTTAGGCTTAAAGCCTTCGTTGAGTCCCAACATATCGTGCAGTACCAGTACCTGTCCGCTTGTCCCGTTGCCTGCGCCTATACCGATGGTGGCGCAGTGATACGGCGCAACTTTTTCCGTTACACGCCTTGCCAAGTCTGCCGGTATCTTCTCCAATACGATGGAGAAACAGCCTGCCTTAGCAAGTAATTCAGCGTCGCGAAGCAGTTTATTTGCTTCCGCTTCTTCTTTGGCACGCAGACCATAGCCGCCCAACTGATTAACCGATTGGGGAGTGAGCCCCAAATGCCCCATAATGGGCACACCCGACTGAATAATATGGCGTATAGAAGGCAATATCTCTTCTCCGCCCTCCAACTTAATGGCATCGCACCCTGACTCCTTCATCATACGGATGGAATTCCTTACCGCATCTTCTTCGCTTATTTGGTACGAACCGAAAGGCATATCGGCTACCACCAAGGCGTGTTCGGCTGCACGAACAACACCACGAGTAAGGAATATCATTTCGTCTAAAGTAATAGGTAAAGTATACGTATTGCCGCATACCACATTGGAAGCACTGTCGCCTACCAAAAGCATATCTATGCCCGCTTCATCAACCAAACGAGCAAGGGTATAATCATAACTCGTCAGCATAGTCAAAGGCTCACCTGACAACATCTTTTCCACCACGCGAGTGGTGGTCATACGACTATTTTGTATATGTACACTCATTGTTTTTTGTTTTTTATCAAAGAACGCGACAAAAGTATAGGCATTTTTGTATGTGTACAACTTTACCTTTACTTTTGCGCCGCAATGAAGAGAACAACCATAGTCTTTGTTTGTCTGTCAGTCCTCCTTCTCTTCTTGGCAGGATTGGATATATGTGTAGGCAGTCGCTGGCTGTTCCCCTTTGCATCATTATCTCCTGTTGAATCACATATTATCAGTTCTTTACGCTTGCCTAAAATGCTGACTGCCATATTAGCCGGAATGGCATTGTCGGTCAGCGGACTGATGATGCAGACGCTGTTCCGCAATCCCTTGGCAGGACCGTATATATTGGGTGTGAGCAGCGGTGCCAGCCTCGGCGTGGCACTTGTTACCATAGGCGGTTTCTCGCTCGGAATTAGCCACTTGGGTAGCAATATCTCTATTACCATTGCTGCCATAACAGGCAGTATATTAGTATTATTGGTGGTTATGACCGTGGCGCGAAATATAAAGAACAACGTCAGTCTGCTTATCATAGGTATGATGTTCGGCTCCATAGCAAGTGCGTTGGTCAATATATTGCAAACCTTTGCCAATCCCGATGCTCTCAAACTTTTTATTACTTGGACTTTCGGCAGCCTAAATAGTGTAGGGTGGAGTGAGATGAGGATTATGCTGCCTGTCGTCTGTGTAGGAATGATTTGTGCCGTGTGCCTTATCAAATCGTTAGACGGCTTGCGGTTGGGAGAGAATTACGGACGTGGATTAGGTATTTCCATTGACCGTGTTCGTTTTCTTATTGTCCTTGCCACCGGTCTTTTGGCAGGAGGTATAACCGTTTTCTGCGGACCTATCGCTTTTATAGGTGTAGCCGTACCTCATATAGCAAGAGGTATATTGCGCACTTCGGCTCATAGGCTTACTCTGCCTGCTTCCGCACTCGTCGGTGCCAACCTGCTACTCGTTTGCGATATGCTTTGCAGTATAGGTACTTATCCCTTGCCTATTTCCACTATCAGCGCACTCTTCGGCGCACCTATCATAATCTGGATTATTCTGAAGAAATAAATTCTTTCTCTTATTATCTATACTTTTATAAAGAAACTGCTATGAAAGCGTTTTATACTATCCTTTTGCTCATTTGTTCCAATGTGTTTATGACATTGGCTTGGTATGGTCATCTGAAGATGAACGAGTTGAAATGGTTTCAGCACCTGCCGCTTATACTGGTTATCTTGTTCAGTTGGGGCATAGCCTTCTTTGAGTATTGTCTGCAAGTACCTGCCAATCGTATGGGCTTTACCGGCAATGGCGGTCCGTTCAACCTTATGCAACTGAAAATTATTCAGGAAGTGATTACACTTACCATCTTTATTCTGTTCAGTGTCATTGCTTTTAAGATGCAGATTAAGTGGAATCACATTGTGGCTGCATGTCTGATGATTCTTGCAGTCTATTTCGTTTTCAAACAATAGTTATTACAACGCGAGGAGAAGCCAAATACTTCTCCTCGCGTTGTAATAAGAATCTAATATATTGCTAACAATTAGTTTCCTTTGTGGGCAGGTGAATAAGTAACCATATTGTCACCATCGTCTGTACCGATAGATTGTGTAAGGGTATCCATCAGTCTGCCTGCCAAAATCATCATATCCACTTCGGGAGTAGTATAATAGCGTTTCATATTCATATCTGTTTTTAAGAGGCGATACATATTGTTTATTTTACTACTTGTCCCATTGCGTCATACTTAACGCCGTCCTTAACTATATAGAGAACGCCGTTTTCCATCACTTTCTTCGTGCCTTCTTCCATAACGGGCATTTCCTCTATTGCGGTAGCGATACCTTGACGACCTAT
>CAMVHW010000135.1 GCA_947167395.1 uncultured Bacteroidales bacterium | reverse complement strand
TGTTTAATCGATAACTCTTGTAACATCAATGTGACATAATAATCTTTCTCAATACACCAAGGTTAGGGTAGGGAGATGGATGGTGCCGGGGAATCCTATTGCGGTACTGATTGATTTCCAACAATTAAGAATACAAACCAACGATATATATGCTTGGGCTTGGAACAACTTTCAGGTTCAAAGCCACGCCGCATACGGCGATTATGAAGACTCGGCATTGTTTGGTTATGCAGTAGGACAAGTGATGGAGTCTTTGTATAACCACCTCACTAAACAAACCAAGACACCACTTCGGTTTATTGCCCATGCCAACGAGTGGCAAACAGCCTTCACTGTTTTCTATATGCGTCATTTTTGCCCTTCGGTGCGCACAGTCTTCACTACTCACGCCACGGGCATAGGACGCTCCATTGCGGGCAACGGCAAACCTCTGTATGACTATTTCGAAGGCTATAACGGCGACCAAATGGCTGCCGAACTGAATATGGTGAGCAAACACTCGGCTGAGAAACAGGCTGCTCACTATGCACATTGTTTCACAACAGTCAGCGAACTGACTGCACGTGAGTGCAAACAACTGTTGGATAAACAGCCTGATATTGTTACGCCTAATGGCTTTGAACTCGACTTCGTACCCAAGGGCAAAGACTTCAATATAATAAAACAACACAGCCGAGAATCACTGCTCTTGTTTGCTCAAAAACAAATACATGACACCACAATCAGTCAAGACGCTTTGTTAGTAGCCATAGCAGGACGATTGGAATGGAAAAACAAAGGCATAGATGTCTTCGTGGAGGCTATGCAGCGTTTGGCACAAGAAAATCTTAATCGTCAAGTGGTGGCTTTCGTTCTTATCCCGTATCTCCAACAGCCAAACATCAGAGTAGGAAATGTCAATGTCATTTTTGCTCCGTACTATTTCCCTTTACGTAATATAAATGACAACGACATACTCCAACCTCTGCAAGATCTTTCATATTACGATTTGCTTATCGGAATGGATATGACCGTTTTCCCCAGTTACTACGAGCCGTGGGGCTATACTCCGATGGAGTCAATTGCTTTCCATGTGCCTACTGTTACCACCGACCTTTCAGGCTTTGGCGTATGGGCTAACCACAACCAATCAGCACAAGTAAGCACATCAAACTTACTTCCCGTAACCGTTATTCACAGAACAGACAGTAATAGCGAAGAGGTTATTTATGAGATTATAAAAGCCATTCGCACTTACAGTACGCTTGGTGCAAAAGAAATAAACGGACTGAAAAAACAAGCAGAGAGGCTGTCGCTTAAATCAACTTGGAAGCAATTCTTTGACTATTACAACAAGGCGTATTCTATTGCATTACAGAAGTAAAGGTGTTCACCAACGTCTTGTCGTACGGACGTGATAGGCGTATGTAGTTCTCTGTAAAACCATACATCAAGCCGTGGTCGTTCTTGGCTTCCCATAGTACGGTTGCAGGGCTTGGCAGGTGTTCGGCATAGAAGGCTTGCAGTTTCTGCTCACTTATTCGATGAAGTGCCTTACTCCTTTCTTTGCGTTCCTTCATACTTACAATGGGCAAATCCATACTGAGCATTCGTGTGCCGGCACGCTCGGAATAAGTGAAGACGTGCAACTGACTGACAGACAATGCGGTTATATACTTGACGTACTCCTCCCAACACTCCTGCGTTTCACCTCTTACTCCCACCATACAATCCACACCTATAAAAGCGTCCGGCAGAACCTGACGTATATGTGCCACTCGCTCACTGAACAGAGCAGTGTCATAGTGCCTGTTCATTATCTTTAGCACGCGGTCAGAGCCTGATTGCAATGGTATATGAAAATGGGGAGCAATATGTTTGGAACGAGCAACAAGGTCAATGATGTCATCAGACAGCAGGTTGGGCTCAACACTGCCAATGCGAATACGAAAAGGACTTTCAATCGGCATATTGTCTAATTCGGACAATAAATCGATGAAATTCTCCCCCGTACTCCTACCGAAATCGCCTATATTAACTCCGGTCAGTACTATCTCCTTTGCACCTTCTTTGATGGCTTTTTCGGCTTCTTCAATAAGGAAACTGATTGAAGGATTGCGGCTTCTTCCTCTTGCGTAAGGTATGGCACAATAGGTGCAGAAATAATTGCAACCGTCTTGCACTTTTAGGAAACAACGTGTGCGGTCATCGCGTGAAACAGCCTGTTGGAATATATCTTCACGCTTGATTATCACCTTGTTCACCTCCACCATATCGGCTATCTCTTTGGGCTTCAAACGAGCATAACAACCTGTTACTATCAACTTGGCATTGGGATTCTCACGTCGAGCACGATGGATGGCTTGACGGTCTTTCTGGTCAGCCGTGTCGGTTACGGTGCAAGTATTCACTATCACCACATCAGCCTCCTCGTCTTTCTTGGCACGACGATGACCGCGACTGACAAGTTCGTTCATTAGTGCACTCGACTCAGCAAAATTGAGTTTGCAACCTAAGGTGATAATGCGTATGGTCATACTCTTAATCGTTGATATTAAACATATTAAAACTCTTTGGCGCGGGAGCGGTTATAACGATATGTTGCTTGCTGACGGGATGAATAAAACTTATCTGCCGTGCGTGAAGACATATACTGCCGTCGGGATTACTACGCTGCGCACCATACTTTAAGTCCCCCTTGATAGGGCAACCTATGGCTGCCAACTGACAACGTATCTGATGATGACGACCGGTTTGAAGTTCCACTTCAAGTAAATGGTATCTCTCGCTATGACCTATCACCTTATAGCGAAGTATAGCCTCTTGAGGCTTGGCAGTATGATATTGGGAAAACGGCTCTTTGGCAACAAACGACTTATTTTGTTTCTCGTTGCGAATGAGATAATTAAGCAGTGTGGCTTCTTTGACGGAAGGACATTGTTGAGTTACTGCCCAATATGTTTTCCGTATCTCATTATGCGATTTGAACATATCGTTCAGTCTTGCCAACGCTTTGGAGGTGCGTGCAAACAACACAACACCTGTTGTGGGACGATCCAAACGATGAGGGACACCGAGAAACACCTCGCCCGGCTTATTATATTTATCTTTTATATAAGCCTTTATGTCGTCTATCAGCGTCCTGTCGCCCGTCTTATCTCCTTGCACCAATTCGCCGCAAGCCTTATTGACGGCTATCAAATGATTGTCTTCGTAAAGTATCTCCATAAACAATTACGATGTGGCTATAACGCGCGAATATGGTTCCACCGAATGAGTAAGCCATTGGTTACCACCAATAACCGAGTGATGACCTATCGTGATACGACCCAATAAAGTGGCATTGGAATAAACGGTAACATAATCCTCCAAAATGGGGTGACGCGGGATATTAACCATATTGCCGTGTTCATCGGTTTGGAAGTTCTTTGCACCGAGGGTAACTCCCTGATACAGAGTTACGTGTTCGCCTATTATGCAAGTCTCGCCTATAACAACGCCCGTGCCGTGGTCAATAGCAAAGTATGCACCTATCTCTGCCCCCGGGTGAATATCTATTCCTGTCTTGGAATGAGCCATTTCGGTTAGAATACGTGGAATAATACGAATACCCATTTTATGCAGACAATGGGCAATACGGTAATTGATCATTACTTGCACCAAAGGATAGCAGTATATAACCTCGTCGCGATTATCCACAGCCGGGTCGTTGGCTATCATAGCCTCCACGTCTGTGTTTAGCAGTTGCTCCACCTGTGGCAACTGTGTCATAAAACTCTGTGCCTGTTCTTCCGTAATCTGCTTGCACAGCACTTCATACAACTGTTTCTTGCGAAGGTCTATGTATTGGTTCAACTTTTCCTCCTCGAAAGGGCAAGGCTCAAAATACCCCGGGAAAATAATGTTCTTGCTCAGTAAAATGATTTGTTTAATAGAAGCAATATCAGGGCATTTAATGTTATTGCATTGCATAATCTTATATTCTCAAATTTGTATTACTCTGGCTGTTGCGCTTGTTTCACCTTGTGCGTTCAGCATCTGCCATTCAACAGCATTGTTAATATCGTTAAACTTATATTCTTTGTATCTTATAT
>CAMVHW010000134.1 GCA_947167395.1 uncultured Bacteroidales bacterium | reverse complement strand
CTACTATAAAGACTTGCTGCCATACGCGCGCCTAAGAGCCTGCCAATCTTACGGTATCATATATTATTACCGTACAGGCGAGCAACGTATAACGGAAGAAACAGACAAGAAAATCCTGCAAAATCGAAAGGCAGAGCCTTCCATTGAATGGCAAGACAACGAGTAACAATCTCTATAAGACAACGCAGGAGTCTGTAAGAGCGACAGATTAGCCAATCGTCTGACTTGGAGTAACCACTCTGTTCATTCTTATGTCGAAATACTGGCTGGGAAGGTCGTCGTGCAACTGAAAATCATAGCAAACGCCTATCTTTATACTATTGGAATAGTGCTTTAAGAAACGGTCATAATAACCGCCGCCGCGACCTAAACGAATTTTATCCTTGTTGAAAGCCACACCCGGAACCAATATCAAATCAATTCCGCCTTTCCATACTTCCGTATCGGGTTCAGGTATGCTGAAACGACCTTTCAGCAATGGACGATTAGGCTCATATACCCTTACTTCAATCTGGTGATTACCCACTGTTGCAGGGAGCAGGAAAGTCTTTTCTTGTGCGTATTTATGCACCAAATGGCGCAAATCAACCTCATTATGAATGGGGTAGTATATCATCACCGTCTTGGCATCTTTCCAACACTGCATCCTCTCTATCTGCTCCACAATCTTGCGTGAGTCGGTCTTCACTTCCTCCGGCGACATCACACGACGACGCTGAGAATCCAAACCACGAAGTTGCTCCTTATCGTGCTGAATCTTCTGCGAGGGCAACTGACGCATAATGTCCACTATCTGACTTTCAAACAACATAAGTATATCTTTCTAATTAAATTGTCATTTACCTTTTTATCGCGGCAAAGGTACTTACCTTTATCTGTCTATACAAAAAAAAGCCCGCAAAAAAGCGGGCTAAATTTGCGTATAACTCTATCAATGGCGTTTGCCATAGCGAGAGAGGAACTTATCAACACGACCTGCCGTGTCAACCAATTTGGCTTTACCGGTATAGAACGGGTGAGAGGTGTTGGAAATCTCTAACTTAATCAACGGATATGAAACTCCGTCTATGTCGATAGTGTCCTTTGTAGGAGCAGTGGAACGAGAGAAGAACTGTGTGCCGTCGCTCATATCCTTAAACACTACAACACGATAATTGTCTGGATGTATTTTAGGTTTCATAAGTTTAGTTTTTTATACCAACCGCAAGCGGCTGCTTCATTCTTTACTCGGCTGCTACAACGTTCAGTTTGATAGTAGCACTTACTTCACGATGCAAACGAGCAGTGGCTTCTGCCGCGCCGGTTTCTTTAATAGCCTCTACCGAAATAATACGGCGGTCAATCTCTATACCCTCAGCCTTAAGAGCGTCGGCGATGTCTTGTGTGGTAACTGTACCAAACAAACGACCTTCCTCGTTAGCCTTAACTGCAACTTTCAGCGTAAGAGCCTCAATCTTCTGAGCCAATACCTTGGCTTCATCAAGCATACGAGCACGCTTCTGTGCTTGTTGCTTCAAGGTCTCTGCAAGTTGCTTGCGGTTGCTCTCGGTTGCCAGAATGGCCATTCCCTGAGGAATAAGATAGTTGCGAGCATAACCGTCACGAACCTTAACGATGTCGTTGGCGTAACCTAAGGTATCAATGTCTTGTTTTAATATGATTTCCATAATACTAAGATATTAAAAGGTTACTTCAACATATCGGTCACGTAGGGCAGAAGAGCCAATTGACGTGCTTTATTAACAGCCTGAGCAACTTTGCGTTGGAACTTCAACGAGGTGCCAGTAATACGACGGGGCAATATCTTACCCTGTTCATTGAGGAACTTCTTTAAGAACTCGGGATTCTTGTAGTCAACATACTTGATACCCTGTTTCTTAAAACGGCAGTACTTCTTGGGTTTATTGTCCTTTACCTGCGGGGTAAGGAAACGGATTTCGCCTTGTTGGGTCATTGTTGTGCCTCCTCTTTATGCATGCGACGGAGTGCATACTCATACGCATACTTGTCTAACTTGGTGGTAAGAAAACGCATTATACGCTCGTCACGGCGGAAAGCAGTTTCGAGAGTTGCAATAACAGACGGCTCGCAGTCAAACTGAAGATAGACATACAAACCCGAAGACTTGCCCTCAATAGGATATGCAAGTCGGCGCATTCCCCATTCTTCACGTGCAGCAACCTGTGAACCGTTCTCCTCCAAGAGAGTGCAGAACTTAGTTACCGCATCCTTTGCCTGCTGTTCAGACAAAATGGGTGTCAAAATGAATACGGTTTCGTAATGATTTAACATAAAATTAAGTTTTTGATTTGACAAAAACGCGGCAAAAGTATAGCGTCTGCTCCGAACTCACAAAAAAAAATAATAAAAAAGTTAAAAAATGATAAGAAAATTTTGTCAGTATTAAAAACTACTATACTTTTGCCGTCCGAAAAACGTAGGGTACCTTGCCCGAGTGGTTAGGGACCGGTCTGCAAAACCGGGGACAGCGGTTCGAATCTGCTAGGTACCTCCAAATGAAGAACAGACTGCCTGATAGATAAAGTCAAGCAGTCTGTTCTTGTTATGTGATACGGTGAATAATAAGAAAACGGCAAATAGGTTTGTACTAAAATAAAATATGCATACTTTTGCGGCGATGATTTAGAAACGAGGATTATGCCTAACCAACAAATACAAGATTTAACAAAGCAAGAATATAAATACGGTTTTACCACCGATGTGGCGACCGACCAAATTCCCAACGGATTAAGTGAGGACATAGTGCGTTTGATTTCGGCAAAGAAGAACGAGCCTGAATGGTTGTTGGACTTTCGCTTGAAAGCCTTTCGCAAATGGCAAACGATGTCTCCTCCTACATGGGCGCACTTGACTATTCCCGAGATTGATTTCCAGTCCATATCCTATTATGCTGCCCCCAAGGCTGTGTCTGAGGAGAAGCAAGAGATAGACCCGGAGGTGATGAAGACCTTTGACAAGTTAGGCATACCTTTGGAGGAACGTGCCGCTTTGGCCGGCAATATGGCAGTGGATGCCGTTATGGACTCTGTTTCGGTAAAGACCACTTTCCGCGAGACATTGCTCAAACAAGGTATTCTGTTCTGTTCTATCAGTGAAGCCGTACAACATTATCCGGAATTGGTGAAAAAGTATTTAGGTTCGGTTGTGCCGTATTCCGACAATTTCTATGCTGCTCTCAATTCTGCCGTATTCTCCGACGGTTCGTTCGTCTATATCCCCAAGGGCGTGCGTTGCCCTATGGAGTTAAGCACTTATTTCCGTATCAATGCCGGCAAGACGGGGCAGTTTGAGCGCACGTTGCTTATCGCCGACGAAGGGTCGTATTTGAGTTACTTGGAGGGTTGTACCGCTCCTATGCGCGATGAGAACCAACTGCACGCTGCCATAGTGGAAATCATCGTTCATAAGGACGCACAAGTGAAGTACTCCACAGTGCAGAACTGGTATCCGGGCGACAAGGACGGTAAAGGAGGTATATATAACTTCGTTACCAAGCGCGGCATAACCTACGAGAATGCACGATTGAGTTGGACGCAAGTGGAAACGGGTTCTGCCATAACATGGAAATACCCGAGTTGTATATTGAAAGGGGATCATTCGTCTGCCGAGTTCTATTCGGTGGCTGTAACCAACAACTATCAGCAGGCAGACACGGGTACCAAAATGATTCACTTGGGCAAGCATACCCATTCACGTATTATCAGTAAGGGTATATCGGCAGGTAGGAGTCAGAATGCTTATCGCGGTTTGGTGAAGGTGGTGGGCAATGCCGAGGGTGCTCGCAATTATAGTCAGTGCGACTCATTGCTCTTAGGCGATAAGTGCGGTGCGCATACCTTCCCCGATATACAAATCAGCAATCCCACAGCCATAGTGGAACACGAAGCAACGACCAGCAAGATTTCGGAGGACCAGTTGTTCTATTGTCGTCAGCGTGGTATAGACCCCGAAGACGCTATCGGTTTGATTGTTAATGGTTATGCCAAGCAAGTTATGGACAAACTGCCGATGGAGTTTGCCGTAGAAGCCCAAAAACTGCTGCAAGTCAGTTTGGAAGGCAGTGTGGGGTGATTAGATAAGCGAAAGGGTCTTGATTAGTGCTTTTTGGCAGGTGCGCAGTGTAATCTGTTCGCGCAGTTTGCCGAGGTGCAGACATTCAGCATAGG
>CAMVHW010000133.1 GCA_947167395.1 uncultured Bacteroidales bacterium | reverse complement strand
AAAGAGATAGTTGCTGCTATCAAATATGTGGATGAAGTAGTAACTCAAGAGAATATGACAAACTCGGTGCATGGAAGAAGTATCACTTTGATGTTATGTTTGTCGGTGACGATTGGAAGGGAACTGAAAAGTGGAATAAGATAGAAAAAGAACTTGCCGAGGTAGGAGCGAAAGTAGTCTATTTTCCCTACACCAAAGGAACAAGCAGCACATTGATAAACGAAACGTTAAATAAACTGCGCCAAAACTGATTTTAGGATAATGCTATTCGTGTGGCGTTGGCAACCTTGTCGTTACACGACGGACAATTAGGCATCTGCAGCAACTCGGCACAGATAATAGAGCCATGTTGTTGTTTGAATTGTTCTAATAGTTGTTGCACGCGAGCATAATTGGCTTTCTTACCGACTAAATCTCCCTGTGTGGCTGAACCGCTTTTCAAACCCTCCACCATACACATAGCGCAAGCAGCACCGCATACATTACGAGTGCCGCCTATGCCCCCACCAAATGATGCAGAAAGGCGTAAAGCCTGCTCACGAGGTATGTCATAAAGGTCAGCACAAGCGGCAAAAACCGCTTGTGAGCAGTTGAAACCTGCTCGATGAAGTTCTCGCGCCTGCTGTACGCGCTCGTCTATCTGATTCTCTGTTAACATATTAGTTTCTCCATTGATTAGTATATCTTATTCAAAAATCTCGTACTAAGATTTACGAGGAAAAAGCTTACGAAATCGCGTCAAGGGTTGGGTTATATTGCCGCCTGCAACCACCACTGTAACTGCCAATACTATGAGTGTCAGTCCGATAGCCTCTCTCATAGTCATCTGCTCGCCGAAAACGGTAATCCCGAAAAAGACAGCCGTAGCCGGTTCTAATGCTCCAAGTATAGCAACAGGTGTGGAGCCGATACGCTGAATAGCGGCAGTGGTGCAAACAAAGGACACAACAGTAGGCAAAATACCTAATGCCAAGAGGTTAAACCATAAGTACCACCGAGACGGCAATGTAATTTTGTCGTTGATAATCACCGAAACGACATAAACCAAAAGGGCGAAGATAAGTACGTAGAACGTAACTTTCAGCGTAGGCAGACGACTCAATCCGTGTCGATTGATACCTATCAGATAAATGGCATACGTAAGAGCAGAAACGAACACGAGTATAGTATCGATGAGGCTGAGTGTAGAGCCGTCTTTTTTCTTATATAACAGAAAGATACCACATAGTGCAATCAGAATGCAGAAGATGGTTTGCAGTTTTATTTTCTCCTTGAAAAACAAACTCATCCCCACAGCCACCATAATAGGATAGACAAAAAGCAGAGTTGAGGCTATGCCGGCATCCATATAATTATAACTGACAAAGAGAGTAAGCGACGAAATGCCCATAGATATACCAAGTAGAGAGAGAGGCAAGAGATATTTGCGCTCCATACGAAAGATATGAATAGGGTGGGGATGGGCTTGCGTGATTTCAATTTTATTCTGCTGTTGCTGTTCTTGCAAGTTCTGTGGTTGCCTGATATAGAGCATTATACCTATCATTATTGCTCCGAAGAGATAGCGAAACAGCAGAACCGAATAAGCATCCATTCCGTCTTCATACAACGGAAGAGCGAAGAGCGGATTCATTCCATAGGTAATGGCAGCAATCGCTCCCAACAGATATCCCACGTGCTTCATTTCAATAAAAAGGAGCATATCTAACAGATATACTCCTTTGTTAGTATTTGTTCTTAAAAGCGATTAGGCGATAGCATTAACTTTTTTAGCCAGACCTGATTTAAGATTAGCAGCCTTGTTACGATGGATGATATTGCGTTTTGCAAGTTTATCCAACATTGAACTTACTTTTGGCAGCATTGCTACAGCAGTTTCTTTATCAGTTGTAGCGCGAAGGTCGCGTACGGCATTGCGAGCAGTTTTAGCGTAATAGTGGTTATGTGCTTTGCGAGCAGCCGTCTGGCGAATGCGTTTCAAAGATGATTTATGATTTGCCATCTCTATTTGATTTTTTTTGTAAAATTAAGGAAGTCGTTTTGACTTCCGTAAGGTGTTAAACATTTTAGTTACTTTTGTAGCCTATAGCAGAGTCGAACTGCTCTTTACAGAATGAAAATCTGTCGTCCTAGCCGATAGACGAATAGGCCAAATCGCTATTCTAAAACTTCCAATCAAACGACCTTTCGTTCAAAAAAGCGTGCAAAAGTAAGGTGTATTTTTATTCCCACAAAATATTTTTGCAAAAAAGTTTATTTTTTTTTGTCTGTTGAGCCAATCTCCCTAACTTTGCAGCACTTTTTGTGGGTCGCATTCGCTTGAGTGGGGCTCAAATAATGAGAACAAAATAAATGCGGGTAATAAATGAGAGCAGTAACGCATAGACATATAAGATTATATCCTCACCTTATTATATATATTTTTTTTCTGACTTTGTTCTTGTCAGCGGGATATGGTTCATCATTTGCGCAAGACAATACTTCTTCTATTTCTTCACCAACATTGCAGACTTCTTCAACCGACTTCTTCGACCCTACAAAGGTAGAAAAGAAAGTCGTTCCTTATCAATTTGAGATGAATTATCGAGTTGAGGCGGGTTATGTTCAGAATGCACATCTGTCGGAGCAGAAGAACTATGAGAATATGTATCTGCACGGTTTTCGCGTAGGTGGCACCATTGATTTTCTGCTTCCGTATAAATTCAGTGTACAAACAGGTGTGCTATACACTTTTACGTATGGAACGACGGTTCAGAGATGGGGACAGATGTCGGCAGAGGACTTCACATCGCCTGATCCTCCTGTTACGGGCAAGGTATATAGCGGTGATATCACGCACCGTCTTGCCGAACACCAACTGACCATTCCTGTCAATGTTTATTACAACATACCTTTGTGGAAGCAACTTAATATGTTCTTCTTCAGCGGTCCACAACTGCAGATAGGTATGGCATTGAAGGATGATATGGATGCCGACATAACCACTGCCACCAAGCAATGGTTTGACCAAATAGGTCAGCCATATAAGCCATACGATCGTTATGGAACGAAAGAGTTGTTTCGCACTACTATTCAGTGGGGTATAGGTGGTGGCTTTGAATGGGATCGGTATCGCTTGCAAGCAGGCTACGACTTCGGACTGAATAACCAAGTTCGCGCACGCAAAACTAACAATCAAAAAATGTGGGAATGGCACTGGTTCGTTTCGTTTGCCTATCGTTTTTGACCATTGATTTCACGGAGTGAAAAATGGGGATGTGATAATGCAATATTAACTAATAATTATTAAGTATTAACTATAACTGACATCAGGGGTGCCGTGAGGCTGAGATTAGACCCTTTGAACGTAGGCTGGTAATGCAGTCAACGGAACAATATAAGAGCCTTTTTTCATATATTTGGTATTGACGGTACCTCATTGAATCTTTGATGATTGTTGTTATGAGAACATATCAAAAAGGACAAGAGAGTTAAATAACCTAAACAAACCAAATTATATGAAAAAGTTTTTTTTATGCCTTACGGCTTATGTGGGCGGTCTTATGACAACCTACTCGCAAGAGAGTGTGCTTGCGACAGACACTCTGACCACAGAGCAATTCACCCTGCAAGAGGTGCAGGTAATCAGTTCACCACGTGTTTTTGCCAACCAATCGGTTGAGAAGACGAGTATTGACATTCGTCAGCAGAACATCGGTCAGAACCTTCCTTATCTGTTAAGTTCCACTCCCGGATTAGTGGCAACGAGTGATGATGGGTTGGGTATAGGTTACACCTATTTTCATCTGCGTGGTACCGACCATACGCGTATCAATATGACCTTAAACGATATTCCGCTTAATGATCCGGAAAGTCAGACTGTGTTTTGGGTTAATCTTCCTGATATGGGTAGCAGTGTGAGCAACTTGAAGGTGCAACGCGGTGTCGGTTCGAGTATAAAAGGCAGCAGTGCCTTCGGAGCAAGCATACAGATGCGTTCTATTTATGATACCAAGCAATTAGCCGATGACCCTATACGTGCGCAGATAGACTTCACAGGAGGTATGTACAATACTTTTCGCGAGACGGCTTCCATATATGCCCGCAAAGGACAATGGTATATGGGCGGACGGTTCTCCAAGGTTAATAGCGACGGCTATATAGACCGTTCCTCATCGGACTTATTGAGTTATCAGGCAGAGGCAGGTTGGCAGTCTTTCCGTAGGGATGACGGACAGATGACGGAGTTCAAT
>CAMVHW010000132.1 GCA_947167395.1 uncultured Bacteroidales bacterium | reverse complement strand
ACGCTCTATCTCGGAGCAGGTGTTTTCCTTGGTAAGGTCAATAGTGCAATAGGCAGTTTTATAGACACGCTCGACCCGAAGAAAGTGAAGAATGTAATATGCTTTGGTTCGTGCGCCATCATCGATTCGCCTGTGCCGCAGATGCGTAAGATGTTGGAAGCAAAAGGGATTAAGTGCGATAAACGTTCATTCACCTGCAAAGGTTCTATGGGACCAATACATAGCGGGCACCCTGATAGGAAAGACCTTGCCGACCTCAAAGCGTTTATAGAAACTACAATCAGTAAATAATCTGAAAAAGAAACAATTAACTTCTTAATAACACTAACTATGAAAGAGCAAGTATTAAACGCTATGCGTGCAGCAGGCAAGCCGGTATCGGCAGGAGATGTAACCAAGGCTTTGAACGCCGACCGCAAAGAGGTGGACAAAGCGTTCGCAGAACTCAAAAAAGAAGGTGCTATCACCTCGCCCGTTCGTTGCAAATGGGCTCCGGCTAACTGATGACAACTCTTGCAATAGGACTTTATCAGAACAATAACTATTTATGTGAGAAGTGATAGGCAACGCCTATTGCGTGCTGAAACTCGCGTTCTTCGGTCAAGTGAATAGTCTGTTTGTTCGGTTTGACGTTTATATCGCGTTCGTAGCCATAGTTGAAGCGATAGTAGAAATCCAATGAACTGACGGAATTAAGTTTCCATACCACTCCTATACCTGTTCTTACACGTCTTATGTATTGTTGCCCGTTTTGTGTCGGGTCATTGTTGGTATAGTATTGCTGCAAAGGATTGGCATTGAGAGTATTGACGAGTTCGCACCAGATATATGGTTTAAGCGGTTTACTGACAGCGTGGTACTCAACTTCGACTTTGCTTCTGAGTGACCAATCGGCACGATTGTTTTGATAGTAGCCTGTTGCATAGTGTTGGTCTATATCTCCCATACGTATTTCCGTCATAAATCGTTCTCGCAGTGAGAACGACCAATTCTCATATCTATAACTCACTGTTATACCAAAGAATAAGCGGTGTCTCATTATTTTATTGACAAGGAGAGAGTCTTTCTTGGTAAGTTTGAGAGTATATCCTGCATCTGCTTTCAGGTATGAGAAATGCGGGTGTTTATATGCGAGTGAGAGTGTAGTATATGATTTGTTGAAATCCGGTCCTAAGAGTGAAGTGTAGGTGGCAGAAGAGGTTTCGTAAGTGGTTGAAGAAACCATATCGAATCGGAGGTCTTCGCCAAAGTGTAGTGACAGACCGTTTTTCCATTTTTTGGTAAAGTCTGCTTCCATACGCAGTTGTGCACTATGCTTGTCCTCGTTTTGAGTAGAGGCATAATCCCAAGCGTATGAAGGGAGCGAAAAAAGTATATATAAAACACACAGACCGACAAGGAGTATATTAGTCAAACGGTCTGATTGCGATAATTTATTGAGGGAGTCGCGAAATAAAAGCGAAAACGTTCTCATCACTTAAACTTTGTTATAAGGTCAATACTGTTGTTTACTTTTCCTTTTTCCAAGGGGTATGTAACTTTTATAAATGCCACATCGCGCAGGAAGTCAATATGCCCTATTTCAATATCCAGCACTTTCAGTCCTGTACGCTCTTCGATGTCTGCTATCAGTTCCTGACGCTTGTCGGGTTTGATGTTTTCTATTTTCTCATAGAGAATGATTTTGGTGGAGATACGTTTCTTTCCTTGCCAAGCCTCGAAGCCCCAAGCGAGTGCGATTATGAGTATGTTGGCAAGTACCAACAGATACCAAGCCAATCCGTCTGCTTTAAGACTGAGCGAGTTGATAACCGACATAGCGATGATAAGGAAGAGGTAATTCATCTCACGGATGGGAACCGTCTCGGTGCGGTAGCGTATCATACCGAATATAGCAAACAAGCCGAGCACGAAACCTGTCTGAATATCAAGTATCTGCATTAGCCACAGCAGGAGGAACATCGCGCTTGAGAAGAGCATAAAAGTAACATAGTAGTCGCGTCTGCGGCTGTATCGGTAGTAGATACAATAGATGAGTGTCCACGACACGAGCAGGTTGAAGAGGAACATCAGCGGCATAGTTATGATGTTTTCGTTCAGTCCTAACCAATCGGCTAAACTATTCATAAGGTATGATATACTATCCTCTGCGCCGAATCGTGCGGCTATGGAGGGGTCATTCTCTAAAAACTCCAACGTAGGGTTGGCTAAATCAACTTGAAATAACATAATATCTTGTTTTATTTTATACTATCAACTCTCCAACTATCAACTCTCCAATCATAAACTATCCAACTATAAACTCTCCAACTTCTTTCAACTATAAACTTTCAACTCTCATCTCAACTATACAGCCAGCATTTTTTCTATGGCACGGATTTTTTTCTTAAAGCGGTTGCGTTTCAGGTTTGGTGATGTTAGTGCCGTACCGATACAGTACTTGCTGACTTTGAGAGGGTGTAGTCGTTGAGCGAGCATAATGTTGGTCATTAACGACGGCACATTGCCATCTCTTTTCAGTTCAATAATAACCAAGTCGGGGTAGCATTTTTGCTGTTTGGTTATCACATTATCCCATAGCAAGTCTAAGTCAATGGTTAGACGTTCTGTTTTGGCTTTATTGACGAGGGTGATGCGGTGGAACTTGGTCCAGAGGTGTGGCGTGATGGTGTTCCATTTGTAACGACTCTTGGTGTTGATAAAACTCTCCACTGTTACTGCCTCGTCTTCGATTTTCTTATGTTTGAGAGTGCTTGGTGTGTCAGCAGTGATGTCAAATCCGGGCACCACGATACGTTTTTTCTTGGTGCGTCCTTTGTTGTTTTTGCGTTTTATTTCGAGGAAGGTGAGGTTGGAATCGACATATTGTCTGACACGTATTTTTTGTCTGACGAGTTGTCTGTCGTGGTGTCGGATATACATATCGAGTGTATCTGTATCATAGTAAATGGTGTCGTAAGTGGCAATGCGCTTGCCGTCTATCTCTTGTGCGTAGTAGTTTTCGCGTGCTGCCTCCAAAATGAGAGGCAGAGCACCGATAGGCACAGCATACTTAGTGTCTATACGATTCATCAGTTTGACACTCTCCATATCGGCAAGACTGATTGGAGCAAACGAACGTAATATATCTTCTATGGCTTTTCTACTTTCCAACTTCTCTAAACTATAAACTCTCAACTATAAACTAATCTTCGCTAAACACATACTCAAATACTTTAACGGAATAGAGTTTGCCGTTAGGCAGGTAGTTATACTGTTTGGCTTTTGTTCCGTCTTCGTTCCATTCGTATTTGCGGATACGCACTACACGGTTGCGGTCGTTGTATTCCACTTCTTCCACAACCTTGCCTGTTTCGTCGTCGTAGGTTGAGGTTACTCGGCTTCGCTGACCATAGGAGGCGTATTCTATTTCTTCAATGCAGCGTCCTTGGTCGTCATAAACCTTAACGTGGTCGAGCCAACGTGTTTTGGTCTTGGTATCTGTATTCCATTCCTTCACAGTGAGGTTCTTACGTTTTTCGCGTTTGGCCAACTGTTCGGGAGTGAGCAGACTCTGCGCTGTAAGTGGCAAGCACAAGGCAGACAACAAAAAGCAAAATAATACTTTGTAATATCTATTCATACTATTAACTATAAACTATAAACTTCAACTCTAAACTATCAAACTCTCCAACTTCTTTCAAGTTTCAACTATCATCTGCGTCCGCCTCCTCCGCCTGGGCCTCCTCCGCCTGGGCCTCCACCTCCTCCTCCGCTATTGCCGCCGGAATAAGTAGTGAGTGTAACGGTGCTTCCACCGCTGACGGTCGGGTTCATATTACCCATCTCGTTAAAGAGGCTCGTTCCGTTGCTGACACTAACACTTGACAATAGCGAGGGAGTGCTTGCGCCGGACACGACCAGCGTGTTGCCTCCGCTGCTTGGGGTCTTAAAGGCAAAGACAGTGCTTCCCACGGTCAAGGCATACCAAGTATTCTTGCTCCACGAGGAGGTTGAATAGCAGGTTTGTGTAAGTGAGGCGCCGTTCTCCAAACCGCCAATAGCAACCAATGTGCCGCCTTGAATATATAATTGTTTCTTTTCTTCGGAGTTGGCGTCTATAGCCACTTCTGCTCCCGAAGCACCGATAGCATATATGACTCCGCCTTTTATATAGCAGTTACCATTGGCATCAATGCCGTCATTGCCTGTGGAATAAGCACATACATATCCGCCGCTGATAGTCATATCGCCTCCGCTATTGATAGCATCATCGTTTGCTTGTGCATAGATGGTGCCGCCTGTTATGGTGATTGTTCCTTTGGCTTCTATACCTTCGGGGCTGCTTGAGGATGACGAGTTACCTCCCCACCCTCCTCCGTTTCCGGATGAAGTGCCTGTGCAGACAATGGATATATTACCATCGTTAGTATATAGGTC
>CAMVHW010000131.1 GCA_947167395.1 uncultured Bacteroidales bacterium | reverse complement strand
ATTGGCTATCAAGGACAAGTCGGAGTTGAGCAAGAAGATGGGTGAGTCGATGGAATACGGCTTATGGGCTATGTATGTAGATGCCGATGCTATGAACTCGTCGATGAACATACTCAATGAGTATCAAGGCGGTTTTGCTTTGGGTCAGAAAGACTATTATTTAGACACGGACGAGCACGCACAAATGATTCGTGAGGAGTATAAGAAACTGATTGAGCGTGCTTTCACTATTTACGGTTTTGAGAACGGCAAGGAGGCAGCCGAGACTGTGTTGCGTATGGAGACGCGTCTTGCCACTGCAGCCAAGAGCAATGTTGAGCTGCGTGATCCGATGGCTAACTACAACAAGATGAGTATTGACGAATTACAGGAGTTGGTACCTCAGGTTGAGTGGCGTGTGTTCCTTAATGCTTTCGGTGCCAACACCGACTTTGTGTCGATAGGTCAGATTGCTCACCTGCAAGAAGCGGGCAAGATGTTGGAAGAAGAGTCGTTGGACGATATAAAGACATTATTTATCTGGCAAGTATTAGACGGCTCGATAGCCTATCTGACCACTGAATTGTATGATGTCAATTTCGACTTCTACGGTCGTATTTTGTCCGGCAAGAAAGAGCCTTCACCTCTGTGGAAACGCGGTGTGTCAATGGTTAACGGCACGCTCGGTGAGGCAGTGGGACAGATGTACGTTGCCAAGTACTTCCCGGAAGAGAACAAACAACGTATGCTTGCTCTCGTTCATAACCTGCAAACGACACTGGGTGAGAGAATACAAGCATTGGAGTGGATGTCGGAGGAGACAAAAGCCAAGGCATTGGAGAAACTCAGTACGTTCTACATCAAGATTGGTTATCCCGACAAATGGCGTGACTATACGGACTTGGACATAGACGCTTCGTTGCCTTATTACACCAACATACAGCGTGCTGCGAAGTTTGAGCAGGCTTATTCGCTCAGTTTTCTCGACAAGCCCGTTGATCGTGACCGTTGGTATATGACTCCGCAGACGGTGAATGCTTATTACAACCCTGCCACCAACGAGATTTGTTTCCCTGCCGGCATACTTCAGTATCCGTTCTTTGATATGTCAGCCGATGATGCTTTCAACTATGGTGCCATAGGTGTTGTTATCGGTCATGAGATGACTCACGGTTTTGACGACCAAGGGAGTCAGTTTGACAAAGACGGCAATCTGAACAACTGGTGGAGTGAGGAAGACCGTGAGCGTTTTGAGGCTCGCACAAAGGTTATGCGTGACTTTTTCGACGCTATTGAGGTGGCTCCGGGTGTGCATGCCAACGGCGGCTTCACCTTGGGTGAGAACATCGCCGACCACGGTGGTCTGCAAGTGGCTTTTCAAGCGCTGAACAACACAATGAAGAAGGAAGGCAAATCGCCTTTTGACAACGACGGTAATCGTTACACTCCGGCTCAGCGTTTCTTCCTCGCTTACGCCAATGTATGGGCAGGCAATATACGTCCTGAGGAGATACTGCAACGCACCAAGACCGATCCTCACTCACTGGGTCGTTATCGCGTCAATGGTGCACTGCCTCATATAAACGCTTGGTATCAGGCGTGGGGCATAACGGAGGAGAGTCCGCTGTATGTACAACCGCAAGACAGAGTAAGTATCTGGTAATAAGGCGTGCCTATGAAATATAGTCGTGAAATAAAAATCGGTCTGTTGGCAGTAGTCTGCATTTTCCTCCTTTATTTTGGAATGTATTTCCTCAGGGGAGTGAATATCTTTTCGCCTACGCGCTATTATGTAGGCAAATATGAGCATGTGGATGGTCTGACGGAACAGGCACCCGTATATATAAGAGGTTATAATGTAGGTCAGGTGGAGCATATCGCCTACGACTTTACGCGCAAAGATGCATTTACCATACAGATAGCCATAGACAAGCATATTTATGTTCCTGAGGGTTCGGAGATGGTGCTTGTAGCAGACGGTTTGTTAGGAGGTAAGGCTATTGAGTTGGTTATACCCGTAGGTGAGGGTGAGCCGTTGGGTAATGACACACTACCGACACGTATTGAGCCTGGCTTGGTGGAGAGTCTGCAACAGGGTCTGTTGGCTCACGTGGATAGCGTTATAGGTCATATAGACAGTCTTGTTACGTCGGTGGAGGGTCAGTTAGGGGGCGACCGTATAGAACACGTATTGGCTAATGTGGACAGGATAACGAGCGATTTGACTGTTACGTCCAATGACCTGAAACAACTGACACATAAACGAGTGCCTAAGATTGTGGACAGCGTGGAGGTAACGATAGACAACGCTAACGCCATACTTGCCAATGTGCGTCAAGCAGACATAGCAGGCACAGTCAATCAGTTGGATTCGACCATCAATCTCATACAACAGGCTATGCAGTCGGAGGAGAGTACATTGGGCTTATTGCTCAATAGTCCAACGCTTTACAATCATTTGGACTCGACCGTGGTGAGTGCGGACAGTCTACTTATAGACATCAAAGCCAATCCGAAGAAATATGTACATTTCTCACTTTGGTAAATAGATTGTATCTAAATAGTGCTACACACTGAAAAGAAATGAAAAAGCCCTATAAAAGGGCTTTTTCTGTTAAGTAGGGCGTGGTTGGTATATGTGGAACAATGAGAAGGGCTATAAATGAAAATCAGTTAATTAGGTGTTGATATATATTGCAATGGGTTGAACAAATGACAGTTATATGTAAGTTATTGAAAATGTAATCAGTTATAGACTTTATTGACAATAGTCAGCCGGGCGGGTTTGGTCAGTTGAATGGAATGATATACTTTTGCACTCGTTTTAGGAGAAAAGACAAAGGAATAAAGACACAGTAGTGACAGACAATCTTCAGATATTATGGCAGCAATGTGCGAAGATATTGCAAGACAATGTTTCGCCGACAGCATATAGTACTTGGTTTGCCCCTCTTGAGGCAATAGACTACTCTAATGACACCTTGGTGCTTCGCGTCAAGAGTCAGTTTGTGGTAGAATATATAGAAGAGAATTTCATTGATTTACTCAGTCGTGCTATATGGCGTGTGTTTGGTGCAGGTACTCGTTTGGAGTACCGTGTATTGATAGACTCGACCTCTGGTGCGGGAACGACCTACCCTTCTTCCAATCGTTCACAGTCGCCCGTTAGCAGTATGCGTCCGTCGGCAGCCGAGCCGTCTTGGGATGCGCAACTGAATGAGCAATACACATTCCAGACGTTCATACAAGGCGACTGCAATAAACTGGCTCGTGCAGCGGCAGTGGCGGTAGCCAAGGCTCCTGGTCGCACTTCATTCAATCCGCTGTTTATCTATGGCGGTAGCGGTGTGGGTAAGACGCACCTTGTGAATGCCATTGGTAATGAGATAAGGATTACCAATCCCGAATTGCGGGTATTGTATGTAAGTGCCAACACCTTCAAACTGCAATATCAACAGGCAGCGCAACAGAACAAGATTCCCGACTTTCTAATGTTCTATAATCAGGTGGATGTTCTCATAGTGGATGATATACAGTTCTTTGCGGGCTTAAAAGGCACACAAGACACGTTCTTCCATATCTTCAACTATCTTCATCAGTCGCAGAAGCAGTTGATACTGACTTCCGACCGTTCGCCTGTTCAACTGCGCGACTTGGAGGAGCGACTGCTGACACGATTTAAGTGGGGTTTGAACATAGAGATTGCCCGTCCCGACTATAATTTGCGTCGTGCTATACTGGCACATAAGATGAAACGTGACGGCGTACAACTATCGGACGAGATAGTGGATTACATAGCGCAAAACGCTTGTCAGAACATACGCGACATAGAAGGCGCATTGGCTTCGTTGATGGCTTATTCGACCTTGATGGACAAAGATATTGATATGGCTTTGGCGCAGAAGGTGGTATCGCAGTTAGTGGATGTGAAGGGCAAGGAGATTACGATGGCAGATATTATGGGTTCTGTATGTGAGCATACCAATATCAGCGAGAAGGCGGTACAGGGTCAGTCCAGACAGAAAGATGTGGTACATGCTCGTCAGTTGATTATCTATCTTGGTAAGCGTTTGACTGACAACTCGCTCACGGAGATAGGAGCCGTTGTTCGCCGCTCACATGCCACTGTCATTCACGCCTTGAACACTATGTCCGACCAGATGGAGTATGACAAGCAACTGAAGCGCGAGGCAGAGATGTTAGAGAGCGAGTTGAGGCGATAAGAGCAAGAGTATCTTACGGAACGATGCGGGCTGTTTCACAACAGTCCGCATCTATTTAATACCTAAAAATATCAACAGGTGGAAACAACTCCACTCAGTCTCGCCTCACGGCGAGAGGAAAAGGTGTAAGGCGGTTTTATTCACCGTCCCAATCGCCGTTCTGTTTACCGCCGCCAACGAGGTTGGCTTCGGTGGAGGGACCCATTATAACTGCGGTGGATATTTCGATTGCCTGTGTGGCTGGGGTTAAAT
>CAMVHW010000130.1 GCA_947167395.1 uncultured Bacteroidales bacterium | reverse complement strand
ATGGCAGAGGCACTACCCACCTACGACCGCGACCGCGTGCATACGTCAGACATCTTGTGCAAGTCAAGGAAGGCTTGGGACTATCCATACTCAGTCTTCATAACCTTGCTTTCTATCTGCACCTCGTAGGCGAAGCACGCCAACATATATTGGCAGGCGACTTCAAAGCGTGGAAAGAACAACTGGTGCCGCAACTGCAACAACGCCTATGAGTTTACCGCTCACAAAGATTGATAAATACATAATGAAGAAGTTTCTCGGAACCTTCTTCTTTTCTATCATTCTTATATTGAGTATCGGTATCGTTTTCGACCTGACGGAAAAGATGGACAACTTCTATGCGCACCAACTCAGTGCCAAAGAAGTGATAATGGAGTATTATATCCACTTTATTCCGTATTATATGAATATGTTCAGTCCGCTGTTCATTTTCATTTCCGTCATTTTCTTTACGAGCAAACTGGCAGGTAACAGCGAAATCATTGCGATGTTGGCTTCCGGTATAAGTATGCGCCGTCTGTTTCGTCCTTATCTTATTTCAGCCACTCTGCTTTTCGTACTGCTCTTTTTCCTCGCGGGGTGGATTATTCCTCCGGCTTCCGGTCATCTGCTCTCTTTCCAAGACAAGTACGTACAGAGTTTCTCTTTTGATAACGCACGGAATGTGCAAATGGAAGTGGAGCCGGGGACAATACTCTATATCGAGTCCTACCAAAGGAAAAAGAATATAGGTTATCGTGCTTCGTTGGAGCATTTTGAGGGTAAGACGCTCACTATGCGAATAACGGCTCAACGTATTCAGTACGACTCGCTATACTGCTGGTCGCTCACTGACTATGTTAAACGCGACTTCGACGGACTTAACGAAACGCTGACCTACGGCAATAAATTAGACACTATCATACCTATGCACCCTGACGAGATGTTCGTGGCTGCTATGGACGCCCAACACATGACCAATACCGAACTGAAGACCTATATGGAACGCCAACGCCAACGCGGAGCGGGCAACCTGCAAGCCTTTGAGACCGAGTGGTGGAAACGCTTTGCCTCACCCATAGGGGCTTTCATAATGACCTTGTTGGGCTTTACTATGAGTTGCCGCAAAGTAAGAGGAGGTATGGGTAAGAATCTCGGTATAGGTATTGCTCTCTCGGCATTGTATATTCTTTTCTCCACCGTGTCAACCACCTTTTCCGTCAGTGGTGTGATGACACCTTTTATGGCAGTATGGATACCCAATATCGTTTTCCTTGTGGTTGGTCTGCTGCTCTATTACCGCGTTCAGCGTCTATAATCCCTTCGCACATAGAAGTATATATATTCTCAAATTATTCACTCATTAAAGTACAAAATTCGTCATTTTTGAGGAAAAAGAGAATATATTTGTTATGTATTACCGTTATCCGCAGGTAGTTGACGGAAGTGCAGGAGCCATTCGTCCATCGGGACTATTGCTGGAGATAAACAGTTTCGCTAATCCCTATCCATATCAAGTATGCCCAATAACGAGTATGATAACGGAGTTTCTACACAAACAGGGACAAGAGCAACTCATTGAGCAATATGACATGCAGAGTTTTGAGGTGAAGGTGCTTGATAAGAAGCGCACTCTGACCGAGAAGTTAGTTTCACTTGTTCGTTGCTCACTTGCAGATGATTATATGCAGGTATTAGCGGCTAAAACACTGTGGATGCCGTTAAACCGACCTCGCAGATTGTGTCGGCAACCGTCATGGGTAGCAGCATTGATTTCGTACTCAAGGCGAAAAACGATATTCCGTGCAGGGAATAGAAGTAAAGTAATCCGTATCGGCTTTGTACCTGACCACAGGAACGCAAGAGAGGACGTGCTACACGGCACGTCCTCTCAATTTATAACCGTACAAGGTCGTTTGTACTATTTTTTTCTTTGATTCACCGGCACTATCTTCATATTTGCGAAATGTAATACGATTATATTATCGACAGGACTACCGGCAAGCGTGCAAGGCTCCGGTTGAATATCTGCATTTCCTACATTTTGCAAGTGCTTACTAAAGCCCTTCCTGATATGTTTAGAATCTTTTTCTGAATTTATAGAGGAATGTAGATATTGATACCATGCACGCGATGAACCTTCTACAAAATAATTCAAGAACTCTATCTCGCCATTGGTTGTGATATAAAACACCACATACAAGTCATCAAAATTATATTCTGTACATTTCACGTCTTGCCTAAATACTGTATATGACTTGATATAATTTCGAAGTTGAGATTCTAATTTCTTAGGAGTTACTATTTTCTCATTTAAGGTGTTACCCATTCTGTCAAAATAAGTTATTTTATGTTTTGTAAGGTTATAGTTGATTAGTGCTTCGCCGGTAGGCTTATACGCCTCTAACTTAGTACATTTTTTGCCTTCTTCATCATACCATTTTTTTACTCTGAGATTACCTGTATTATCAAAATCTTCTTCCCAATATATAACTGATTTTTCCGATTTTTTGTATAATAAAGATCCCATAAAATAATCTTCCGACTCTGTTAAGTGTACATAATACCTCGTTTGCAGTTCTTGATTTTCGTTATAAATATAATGATACTCCGTACTATCGGTTATGAACACTGTCCGTATGCTCATCGAATCGCCTATAAAAACGAGTTGTTCTTTCAACTCATAATGATCATCCGAAAGAGCGACATATCGTTCAATTTCATCCCGTTTATTCGTTTTCAAATCCACATATTCCACCTCTACTGTGTCTCCTGATTTAGAACGAATGGTTGCTGCATAGTTATTATATTCAACATCAGGTTCATAAAAGAATGGAGTTATACCTATGATTTCACTATGATGGTATTATATTATATCATAAATAGTCAAGATATACGTATTCTCCGTCTTATTGTATATAGCATAGTGGCTTGCCGTATTCCTGTCGGTTAGGTTATACTTAAACTTCGGATAAGGATCACGCTGATTATCGATTGTGTATGGAATATCTTTACTGTTACGCTCTATCATACGCATCATCCACAAAGTATCGCCTTCGTGCAAATCAGCCAAACTCAGCGGGTTATCTTGCTTTTCGTCCTCAACCTGATTATTGCCATTATCTTCCATCGGCAAGACAAAATTGATGGGGACGGAAAACGTGGCACTTACTTTTTTCCCGTCGCTTATGGCAGGTTGCCACTTCTGCATACCGCTCACCACTCGCAACGCCTCTTTATCCAATTGCTCATTTCCGCTGCTTTCTTTAATGGTTGCCCCTGTTACCTGACCCGTTGTGTCAATCATAAACATCACTTCCGAACGACCTTCTGTCTTTTCTTCCAAACATTGAGCAGGATAGTTTAGGTTTTCAGACAAGTAGGTCAATAAATCATCTGCTTTCTCTCCAAAAGCGGGCAGTCTATTAAAAGAGACACGCACACCGTCATCAAACGCCCACAAATCCCCCGGTACCTGTTCTTCTGTTGCAAGGCGACCACTGCGGTCATATCGTTGATCAGCCTCACTATCTGCCATCAAATTAAACATATTGGACGGGAAAGAACGACGCAATAGACGCAAAGTGTCGTTTTCGTAATACTGTTCCTCCACATACTTGCCGTCTTGCAGGAATCCTTTGCGGAACACATGCCCTGTTGGGGCTTGCATAGTGGCACTGACCAACAAGTGTTGCTCATTATATACACGCCCCATCTTAATACGCGGAGGTTGCATCGGATAAAAGTCCACCTGCCTGCCAATCAGCACCAATTGTCCTGCGGCTAACGAATCTGCCATCACCTTTCGTGTGCCGACAAGAAGTGCTTCTGCATACTCTTTATTTGGACGACGAAAAATTTGCACATTAGCCGTTGAATCGTACACAGACTTGACTATTCCAACGTATGTGGCAACGGAATCCGACACGATGGTTAGCGGTTCTTCCATTTGAAAGCGAAACAGAATTTTCTTTTTCAAAAAGATGGTGTCCCCGGTTTGAACTGTACGAACTTGTAAAATCGGTTCATTACCACTCGATTGAGCATACGAACATACACCACATAGGAACATTAGTCCCATTAAAAGAAGTTTTGAATTCATTACGTTGTTTTATAATGATTTACAATTATACTCTTATGCACATTATTTTTGAACCTGCCGCATTGCACAAAATTACTGCTATTTTATACATCTGCAAGAATGATAGCGAAAAATGGTGAAAAATTAATATCCTAACAAAGCAATCGGCAGGTATTCCCTGCCGATTGCTTTGTTAGGATATTTACGCTAATCTATCAACCAATCCAACGGACGTATGCAAAGTCCATACGGTGGGGCAACAGGTCGTTCTTGGGATACATACGCAAACCGAACTTCATTGCACCTGCATAATCATAACGGTCTTCCAAACGGAAGGTCATACGAGTGCCGTTAGTGGCAACCAACTCCAACGGACGAACAGAATAGAGTTTGTCGTTATTATGTTGGGACGTACGTATAGCCACCAACTCGATACCTATACCGTTGTCATTGAGGTTATGAGTGTCGATGTCCACCAATACTTGGCGCACGCCACCTACCTTAGG
>CAMVHW010000129.1 GCA_947167395.1 uncultured Bacteroidales bacterium | reverse complement strand
CGCCGTTTCGGGGTTGAAGAAGCGGGCATTATATGCGTCTTTCATCTTGGCGGCAAGGGCGGCGTACTCTTGCTCGTCGTCGGTCTTACCCATACGGCGGGCAAACTGCTGCATATAACCCAAGAGTTGGTAGAAGACGGTGGTGGAAAGGACAGCCTTCTCCGTTATGCGCGAGGGGTCTTTACTATGAATGAGTTCCTGTTTTTCAGGCGGCATACACCAGTCGCCGTAAGTGTCCTTGATGACTATATTGTCTTCCATCGCGTTATTGACGATGAACTGTACCCAGCGGCGCATTGAGTCGTAGTGGAGGCGGAAGCCCTGCTCGTCGCCGTAGCGTTGCAGGAGCATATAAGCGATACTGATATAGGTGCCGCACCACGTAACGTTGGCAGAGCGAAGCCGCAGCCAATACTGCGGGGCTATGTGTGCCACCTGCCCTGTGGAGTCTTGTGTGTCTTCTATGTCTTGCAGCCATTTGAGGTAGAGGTCGTGGTTATCAAACAGGTAACTCTCGCCATACGCTCCCGTGAAGCGGTCGCCAAGCCAGCCGAGTCGCTCATCACGTTGCGGGCAGTCGGTGGGCATACCGTGGTAGTTGCCGCGTATGCCGTTGTAGGCGGCTTGGTGCAGACGATTGAGCAACGGTTCGGAACACTCGAACGAAGAGGTCGATGCCATACGGTCGTAGATAACTAATCCCTGCATATCGCTCAACGCGGGCATCTCGTCCAAGCCTTCAATATCCACATAGCGGAAGCCTTGATAGACGGTAGAAGGACAATAGGTGAACTCACCATCCTCGGCGGGTATATAGATGTTCGTGCAGCGGGCATCGCGCAGATTGTCGGTATAGATAGTCATCGAATCAGCCTGCAGCGTTTCGGCAAAGCGCATTACGACAGGTTGCCCCGCCTTGCCTTTAGCGGTCAGACTAAACCAACCGACCATATTCTGCCCCATATCCACAAGCCAATGACCTGTTTCTGTCTGTTTGTTCTTTTCTGTTTTTATTATGGTTTTGATTGCTATGGGCTGCACGGTGTCCATCACTGCCATTGAGGGTGACGGTTGGGGCAGGAGAGTACCTGCGGGGGCGGGAAGGACTTGTGCTTGTTTCCATTCGGTAATCATATCACGTCGTGCATCATACACTTCGCCGTCGTAGAGGTCGCTGCGAGTGATTGGACCTTGGTCGGACATAACCCACGTGGTGTCTGTCAGGACACGTTGGGTCTTACGTCCGCTCTGTATGCGCATATCGGCTATGGCACGCGGTGCGCCGAACAGTGCCATCCCTTTCTGCATACCCACCGCATAACCGGCGGTCAGGACGATGCAGACGATGTTCTCCCCTTGTGTCAAGTAGGGTGTTACATCGTAGGTGAGGTAATAAACGGTATGGTCATACTCGGTGGGCAGGTTGCCTAACACATTGTCGCCCACGTGTTTGCCGTTGATATACACTTCGTTCCACCCCATCGCGCTGACGTAGAGCCGAGCGGACTTGACGGGCTGCTCCAACAGGAACTCTCGTTGCAGATAGAGGGCAGGAACTTGCGAATGACCTTCCGCATCGTAATATGCCGAATCGGCAATGGGTTGTCCTATCCACGCAGCATTGGCAAACGGTGCTGTTTCGTCTTTGCTCACACAACCGACGAGCAGGGCGGACAAGAGAAGAATAAGAAAAGAATGTTTCATCATTCAAGATGGATTAGAAAGAGTTAGTAATACATTGAATGTAAGTGCAGCGAGCGTGCGAGATTAGTCCAATCCTAATATACTGCGAACGAAGGACACACGCTCAAACGGTTGGAGGTCAGTCATTTGTTCACCAAGCCCGATGTATTTAACCGGCACTTTCATCTCGTTGCTTATACCTATGACCACTCCACCCTTGGCTGTGCCGTCTAATTTGGTAATAGCCAATGAGGTTATTTGGGTAGCCTTGGCGAACTGCCTTGCCTGCTCAAAGGCGTTCTGACCTGTCGAGCCGTCCAACACAAGCAGCACTTCGTTAGGAGCACCGGGAACGACCTTCTGCATAACCTGCTTAATCTTAGTCAGTTCGTTCATCAGATTGACCTTATTATGCAGTCGTCCGGCTGTGTCTATGAGTACGACATCTGCATCGTTGGCTTTGGCAGACTGCAATGTGTCGTATGCCACGGAGGCAGGGTCGGAGCCTTGTTGCTGCTTAACCACGGGTACACCTACCCTCTCGCCCCAGATACATAGTTGCTCAATGGCGGCAGCACGGAACGTGTCGGCTGCACCGAGATAGACTTTCTTGCCCGCCTGCTTGTACTGCCAAGCCAACTTGCCTATCGTGGTGGTTTTGCCTACGCCGTTAACGCCCACTACCATAATGACGTATGGCTTATTGTCGGTTTCCACCGACAATGGTTGGTCGTTCTCTTCAAGCATAGCGCATATCTCGTCCACCAACAGTTCGTTGAGTTCAGCGGTTGAGATATACTTATCTTTCTTAACTCTTTGTTGCAGTCGTTCAATGATTTGCAGTGTCGTTTCCACTCCCACGTCAGATGCGACAAGGGCTTCTTCAAGGTTATCCAACACCTCGTCATCAACAGTCGATTTACCGGCAACGGCATGCCCTATACGCGACAACAATGACTGCTTGCTCTTATTCAGCCCTTCGTCCAACGTCTGTTTCTCCGCCGCCTTATCTTTACGAAAAAAGGAAAAGAATGCCATAGATATAATGAAAAGAAAAAAGTCTTACATAAAGTTGACGCGGCAAAGATAAAATAAGTTTCTCAACAAAAACAATATAAAGACGGAAAATACACAACATTATGCACATACAACAACATTTTTTTGAAATCGCATTTTTTTTCAAAAAACTTTTTGGCATTACTATAGAAACATATACGCTTTGTAGGTGTATTTTCCGGAATAAGAAATCCGCAACAGTCTACTGCAGTCCGTTGCGGAAAGATTATTGAATCGGTTCTCGTACTTTGTCAGTGAGTTCCGAATCTTGTAATGACACTCTATAATTTGCTTGCAGTCTCTTGTCGTGCGGCACGAGATGCATCCAAGCGCGCTTTTATCTGCTTTTCCATCACTTTGCGAACAACCAACTTGGCAATAAACCAAACAACTAAATAAATCAAAGCAGCTACGAAGTTAACGAATACCAGTGCAATACATACTTATATGCTGCTTGAGATAGGTGTCCCCCATAACAGGGGCAATGAAACCCGGGGTGTACTTAACTCCAAGACTATCAGCCTTCGGATCGGGACGGTCGAGAGCCAAGTGGAAAAACGCAGTTAATCGTATCCCTGTGGCTAAGATTATCTCGCAAACGCTCGAACGATTCTTTCATCCGCTACATGACATACCTCACTCTCAAAGCCGAGCAAGACACCCAACAACCGACAGATTAGTGCCCAAATCCGCTAAAAATGCAAAAAAACACAAAAAATGCAACCTAAAAGTTGCACATATCAAAAATTTATTGTATCTTTGCAGCATAATTCATTGGAAACAAATAAAAGAAAAAGGAGGCACTTATGGCTGCTATACAAATGGATGCAGAACTATTACGTAATTTGAGCATCATCGCAGAAGACGAAACTATGCTTGACAAAGTAGCAAAATATATTCGCAAAGTAGCTAAACAACTGACTGATGACCCGACACGGATGACTAAAGATGTCTTTTTTGCTCGCATTGACGAGGCTGAAAGACAAATTGAAAGAGGCGAATATACAGTGCAAATGCCTGGAGAATCAGTGGCGGATATGTTAAAGAGATGTGGCTATGCTGTATGAGATAAAGTATTCCAAGCAGGCTAATATTGACCTGGCTAAATTACTTGAGCACGAACCAAAAGCGTTTCAAAAAGCCGTCACTCTAATAGATGAACTGAAGGAACATCCCAAAACGGGGACAGGGCATCCGGAACCACTGAAGGGAAAGCCAATGAACCGATGGAGTCGTCAGATTAACAAGAAACATCGTCTGGTATACCGTATCTTCGAAGCAGAAGTGTACGTAGATCTTCTTACCGCTTACGGGCATTACGAAGACAAGTAATAACGTATGAAAACCGCAGAAGAACAAATTGCTTTTCTGGAAGCTCATTCTTCCCCGACACCTTCAAAGTGGCGGGAAGAAGCGGAATGGCGTAGAGCCAATAAGGCATGGCTTCCTTATTCATGCAAGATTGCCATTAAGACTGCTATGGCAATGAAGCGTCAAGACCTTACGCGGTCAGACTTGGCAACACGTATGGGTTGTTCACCGCAGTATATATCCCGCCTGTTGAAGGGCGAGGAGAACCTCTCGTTGGAAACGATCTGTAAATTAGAGAATGCGCTTAATGTGCCTATTCTCCAATATGAGTTTGCATAAATAAATGATATAGTGTTTCACTTATCGGATATAAATAACGAAAACAACAACCGCCTATGATAAAAAACGATTAAAAGGCATAGGCAAGCAATAAAACCATCGTCTTTCCTCGGACGTTAAACAGAGAAAGCGCAAAGCGTTGCGCTGACATATTGAAGATTCGCGCCTGATAGGGAGCGAAGAAAGCATTTG
>CAMVHW010000128.1 GCA_947167395.1 uncultured Bacteroidales bacterium | reverse complement strand
AGGAATCGTTATGGCACTACGTACAGCATTGCCAAACGGCGGCAGAGTAGGAGTGGTGGCGTATAATTGCCATACCGTAGCAAATGCCATACTGAACGCCGGATGTTCTCCGGTCTTTGTAGATATAACAGATGAACTGAAAATTGACACAACTTCTATTCCGACAGATTTGGACGCTATCGTCGTAACAAACCTATTCGGTATAAAGAACGAAATTTCGAGAATTAAAGAGAAGTGTCCGAAAGCAGTTATCATAGTAGATAATGCACATGGTTATGGTCTTCCTACCGAAGGCGATTTCACCGTCTATAGTATCAATCAAGGCAAGTTTCCTGCATTAGGAGAAGGAGGCATACTCTACGCAAGTGAAGACCGAAGATTGAAAATAGAAGAAATGTATAATAAACTTCCGTCATACAAGTTCGTCGAGCAGTTGAAACTCTTCGTTCAGATGCAGGTGAAGGCCCTCGCGTATTCACGTTGTATGTATCGGCTGACAATGGAGATGAAGAAGTCAACAAAAACAAAGACACATCAAATAGTTATGCTGAAAAAGATGAGTCCCGGTATCAGACGACTTTACCAAGCATGGTTACCATTGGCAGATACCGAAATCGCTAAACAGGTGAGAAATGCCAAACAAATTGATAACGCATTCTACGGAGAGAATGCATTTATGGCAATAGCGAAATGCGAGAATCCGGAGAAGTTAAAAACACATTATGCTAAACAAGGAGTGGAAACCGAAACTCACTTCAAGCATTGTATAGAATGGATAAAGGAGTTTGGTTATATCCCCGGCTCTTGTCCGAAGGCAGAATTTTTATCAAAACATCTATTGATGATACCAACGTATAAAAGAATATGAAAGCTTTATTTATGATTAGCCATCCTGCACATTTTTGGATGTTCAGGTACACCATTGACAATCTTCAACGTGACGGACACAAAGTTGTAATTGTTATTCGTCCCAAAGATGTATTGGAGCAATTATGCATCAATGCTGAAATGTCATTCTACAAAGTGAAAAACAGACCTAAAAAATGGGGGATGTTCGGACTTGCTATTTTCTTAATTGAAAAGATTATAGAAGTGCTACACATTGCACGAAAAGAAAAGCCGGATATTTTAATCGGGTCTGATGGTGTATTGGCTGTCGTCGGCAAATTGATTCGCAAACCTGCATTTGAGTGCTACGAAGATGACGCAGAAGCCATTGCGCTATACGCAAAAATGTTCTTCCCTATCTACACAGGTGTCATTTGTCCTAATTGTTGCAGCGCATGGAAATGGGCAGATAAAAAAATAGCCTATCCATCCTATCACGAATTGGGCTACCTGCATCCAAATCAATTTACTCCTGACAAAAAGAAAGTAGAACAATATGGTATCGATGTGTCAAAACCATACATACTAATTCGTTTTGCACAACTTACTGCTCATCATGACGTAGGTATTCATGGTATAAATACGGAAATAGCCGAACAAATGATAGCGATGTTAAAACCATATGGACGCATTTATATAACCTCAGAGCGTCCGCTTGAACCACAGTTTGAGCAGTATCGTATTCACATCAATCCGTTGGATATGCACCATGTTATGGCTTTTGCCTCGCTCTATATAGGCGACTCGCAGACTATGGCTGCCGAAGCAGGAGTCGTAGGAACACCGTTTGTAAGACTTAATGACTTCGTGGGACGATTGTCATATCTTCATGAGTTGGAAGCACCTACTGACTTCACACCACGGAGCAACGGATATGTACCGAAACTTGATGCACACATATCTGATAATGTGCATTACAGCCTCGGTTATGGGCATAAGACCGCTGATGTAGAAGGATTCTTTACCTCTATAGAAAATTGGCTGAACACACCAAATCGCAAAGAAGTTTGTGCTGAAAGACGTCAAAAAATGCTTTCAGAGAAAATAGATTATGCTAAGTTCCTGACATACTTTATTGAAACCTACCCCCAATCGGCTAAAGAAACACGAAACGCCGACTCAACATTCTGGGAAAGGTTTAAGTGAGGTAAAATCATCAAAACACCATATAGTCGGATACAATAATAAGATGAAACAACGGGGAAAAGTTTTTGTGTATTGTGTAATTTACACAATAGTTATACTTTTGCGCGCTTTTTAGAAAAGAAAATATAAACATTAAAAGTCTAAATAGAAGTATGCAAATTACAATGTCGGAGGTAAAAGACCTTCAAGCAACACTCACAATGGTGATGGAGCCTGCTGACTATACAGAGCAGGTTGAGAAAGAGATTCGTCAATTACGTCAGAAAGCCGAGATAAAAGGTTTCCGCAAAGGTATGGTACCCAAGGGCTTGATACAGAAGATGTATGGCAAGGGCGTTCTTGCCGACGTTATCAACAAAGAGATTGGTACCGCTATGAGCAAGTATATCGAGGAGCAGAAACTGCAAGTGCTCGGTGAGCCTCTACCCAATGAAGAACTGACTCAAAAGATTGATTTGGACGTAGATACCACCTTTACTTTTGTTTTTGACATTGCTCTTGCGCCCGAGTTGGACACCAAGATGACCGCCAAAAACAAAATCACTTATTACAAAGTTCAGGTAACCGACGAAATGGTTAATAACCAAGTTAATGGCTATGCCAATCGTTACGGAGAATACAATGCGGCAGAAACCGTTGAGGAAAACGATATAGTTCGCGGTTCGATAAAAGAAAACAAAGAAGAAGGTATCAGCAAGGACGAAACGACCATTATGCCTCGCTATATGAAAGACGAGGAAATAAAGAAACAGATGTTGGGCTTGAAAGTCGGCGACACATTTGTGTTCAATCCTATGAAAGCATACGAGAGTGACACAGAAGTGGCTTCTCTATTGGGTATCAATAAGGACGAAGCCAAAGACTTGACAACAGACTTCACCTTCACTATTACAGAAATCAAGCGTCATAAGCCCGCTGAAATCAATAGCGAATTGTTTGCCAAGGTATATGGCGACAATAACATCAAGGACGAGGCAGATTTCCGCGAACATGTCCGCCTAGAGATTGCCGAGAATATGAAGCAAGACAGCGACTATAAGTTCGGTTTGGACGTGAAAGCCGCCTTGATGAAGAAAGTGGAGAAAGCAGAGTTGCCCGAAGCCTTCCTTCGCCGTTGGGTAAAGACCAACAACGAGAAAATGACGGAAGAGGAACTGGATAAGAACTTCCCGCAGATGCTGGAAGAACTCAAGTGGCAGTTGGTTAAAGACCAACTGATGAAGCAGTTGGACATCAAGGTTGAGAAAGACGATGTGGAAGCCTATGCCAAGAAAGTGGCACGAATGCAGTTTATGCAGTATGGTATGATGCACGTTGAGGATCAGTATCTTACTTCCTTTGCCGAGAATATGCTCAAGGACGACAACCAACTGCGCGGCATTGTGGAGCGCGTAGCCGAAGAGAAAATCTATGAGGCAGAGCGCGACATAATGAAGGTGGAAGAAAAAGAAGTTTCTCAAGAAGATTTCAATAAACTTTTCGCTTAATGCGCATACATTTTATAGCCATCGGGGGCGCAGCCATGCATAATCTGGCGTTAGCAGTGGCAGCCAAACCCGGTTATGAAGTAACAGGGTCGGATGATGAGATATTCGACCCTGCTTTGTCCCACCTGCGTGAAGCAGGTCTTTTGCCCGCTCAAATGGGTTGGTATCCTGAACGCATTACCAAAGATATAGATGCTATCATACTGGGTATGCACGCACGCGAGGACAACCCTGAGTTGGTGAGAGCCAAAGAGTTAGGCTTACGCATCTATTCATTCCCCGAATATCTGTACGAACAGACGAAAGACAAAATACGCATCGTGGTGGGCGGTTCGCACGGCAAGACAACCACCACCGCTATGATTCTATATGTTCTGCAACGTCTTGGCATAGAAACAGACTATATGGTCGGAGCACAGATAGAAGGCTTTGAGCGTATGGTGCGTCTGTCGGACACTGCACGTTACGCCGTCTTTGAAGGTGATGAGTACTTGACTTCGCCGCTTGACCGCCGCTCCAAATTCCTGTGGTATCACCCACACGTGGCTATACTGACCGGCATAGCGTGGGATCATATCAATGTCTTCCCCACTTTCCCTGAGTATGTGGAAACCTTCCGTAAGTTCGTTCACTCAGTTGAGCCGAACGGCAGTTTCATCTATTTCGAGGGTGACGAGAACCTGCGTATGTTAGCCAACGAGATTTCCATATCCCGACCTACCGATATTGCGACCATTCCGTACAACGCCTATGAGGGCAAAGTACAGATGCAGGTGTTTGGCAAACATAATATGCAGAACTTGCAGGCTGCTATGCTCGCATGCCATTGTATAGGTGTTGCACCTGACGATTTCTATCGTGAGATAAGTACCTTCACCGGTGCCAGCAACCGATTAGAGAGAATCTGCGAAACAAAAGACAGCGTGGCATACAAGGATTTTGCCCATTCGCCGAGCAAACTGAAAGCCACCATTAACGCCGTGCGCGAACGCTACCCCGAGAAGAAACTCGTGGCGTGTATGGAACTGCACACCTTCTCATCGCTGATGGCTGATTTCTTGCCGCAATACAAAGGCTGTATGGAG
>CAMVHW010000127.1 GCA_947167395.1 uncultured Bacteroidales bacterium | reverse complement strand
GCACAACGGCTTATGCCCACGGAGGAAAGTATGACTGCCAATGCCGACGACATAACAACCTACACTGCTTATGCACTCCACGAGCAAGAATTGGTCAATCTGCTTGATATACAAAAAGGTGTCAGTGGCGGTGGACGAGAATTCTATGGCGAAGAGATACCCGTAGGTAAGTCGCTCACCATCAAGTTCCCCTTTGACAACATAGACACCTCCACACCAATGACCTGTATGGTGTCGGCTGCTTCAACCGCGCACGCACTATCCACAGTAACGGTAAAAAGCAACTCCGCTTCCACTACGCTTACATACGGAATAATAGAAACAAGCGACCACTACACCAAGGCTCTGACTGCCACCAAAAGACTATACAACATACCTGCCACCAACTCTCCTGCCGTAACCATATCGCTACAAAGTGAGTCGTCTATCGAAAACGCCTACTTGAATTACATCGAGTTCACCGCCACTTGCAAACTGCACCTAAACGGCAATACACTCTTCTTCCGCAACACAGACCACTATGGGACATCTTCCTGCTCGCGATATTGTCTGACAGGTGCTGATGCCAATACACAGATATGGGACATAACACGTTTGGACAGCATAAAGCGAGTGCCGACACAATTAAAGAAAGACACTCTGTTCTTCGTGGGTGAGAACAGCAACGTTAGGCAATACGTGGCTGTCAGAACCAATATCAGCAGCCGTCCAATGCCCGTAATAAAAGAAACGGTTACTCCACAGAACCTTCACTCTCTGCGCGACATTGATTATGTTATTATCACTACTCGCGAACTATACAACGAGGCTCTGCGTTTGGCTGAAGAGCATAAGCACAAAGACGGTCTGACCTATGCTGTGGTAACGGCACAAGAAGTGTACAACGAGTTCTCAAGCGGCACGCCGGACGTGTCGGCGTACAGGTGGTTGATGAAAATGCTTTACGACTGTGCGTCTGAGGAGAGTACCAAGCCCAAGAGTCTTCTGCTCTTAGGTGACGGCACGTTTGATAATCGTAAGTTATTACCCTATTCAGGCATCCCCACCCTGCTGACTTATCAAGCAGTCAATTCCACCGTGGAAACAAAAGCCTATGCCTCGGACGACTATTTTGGTTTTCTGGAAGACAAAGACGGTGTGGTGGGATCATACTTCTCCGACCCGGCCGGCGAAATGCGTATTGGCGTTGGCAGACTGCCGGTTACAACACAAGAAGAAGCACGACAAGTGGTAGATAAACTCATTGCCTATATGGAAGACAACAACCGCGGTAAATGGAAACAGCAGATATGTTTCCTTGCCGACGACGGCGATAGCAACCTCCACACAGACATATCCAATAAGGCAGCCGAGTTAGTACGCAGTAAAAACCCTAATTTCATTGTCAATAAAATCTACTTGGACGCTTATACCCAAGAGACCACTGCTTCAGGCGAGACCTACCCTTTGGCATACAACCGCTTCACCAACCTGATGCGTAACGGAGTGCTCTTTATGGATTACAGCGGTCACGGCAGTCCCAATAACATAACCAACGAGTTGTTCCTCACCAAGAACGACATTGAGCAGATGACCAACCGCAACCAAGCATTTTGGATGTTAGCGACCTGCGGTTTTGCACATTTTGACACCAAAGAGCCTTCGGCTGCCGAGTTGGCTGTAACTAATCCCAACGGAGGTGCAATTGCCGTCTTGTCGGCGTGCCGAACAGTATATGCCAACGAGAACGACAATATCAACCGCTTCTTATGCGATACGCTCTTTGGACATAAAGGGCTATATAACTACCCTGTATCCATAGGCGAAGCCACACGTATAGCCAAGAACAGATGCGGCAAGAACAGCGAAAACAAAATGTCGTATATACTCTTCGGCGATCCGGCTCTTAGGCTCAACTACCCCGTAGAACACGATGTGGTTACCACACAGATAGCCGACACAATGCGCGCATTGCAAGAAGTAACCATCAACGGTTTTATACGTACGGACAAAGGAGATACAGCCACTTACTTCAACGGAAACATAGAAGTATCTATATACGATAAAGAACAACAGATAACCACTCGTGATAACGATGCTGTCAGCGTTGGTCGCCCACCTGTAACCTACACCTATACCGACCACCCTAACCTCTTGTTTGCAGGTAGCACCATAGTAGAAAACGGACTATTCAGTCTGACTTTCCGTATGCCGAAAGACATACGCTATAACTACGGCAAAGGCAGAATAGTCTATTATGCCCTCGACAAGGACAACCAGACGGAAGCCACCGGCTATTGCCACCTATTCGCTATCGGTGGCAGCGACCCGCAAGCAGCCTTGCTTAATGACACAACAGGTCCCACAATGCTCCTTTATATAGATAATATGCAATTCAGGGACGGAGGCAAAACAAGCGAATACCCGCATTTCTACGCAAACATATACGACGAAAACGGTATCAACACTATCGGTAGCGGTATAGGACACGACCTGCTGTTAGTGCTGGACAACGACAACAAAATGACTTATACCCTCAACGACTACTATACTGCCCAAAACAGCAGTTACCGCCAAGGACAAGTCAGTTATGTCTTCCCGCAACTGACCGAAGGCAATCACCGCCTGACCTTCCGTGCGTGGGACTTGCTCAATAACAGCACCACCAAGTCGCTCAACTTCACCGTTGTCAATGGGCTTAACCCCGTGCTGTACTCAGTAGTGGCATACCCCAACCCGTGCCGCAGCAATGGAACACTTAACATAAAAATCGTAATGGACCGTCCCGACGATGTGCTGACCACCACTCTGCGTATATTCAATATCAACGGTGAACTGCTACTGAGCGAACAACTGACCGACGACCGAACTATCAGTTTCACACCCGCTGACAAACATCTCACGGCAGGTGTGTATGTATATCACCTCGAATGTAGCACACCTACATCCGGCACATCTACAACAAAAGGAAAACTAATCATACAATAATACCCCATTCAACCCCAACTACTTGCCTATGAAGCATTTTTCAAATTAACTGAATCACAAAACAAACTAAAAAAGACTATTATTTATAAACTACAATACTATGAAAAAAACTCTTTTGACCCTTGTAGCCTTGGCTACGCTCACGACATCAGTTATTGCGCAAAGCGATGTTATGAACCCCATTATCACCGCAATGCCCTCACTCACCATTGCTCCTGACGCAGCCGCAGCCGGTTTGGGTGATGTAGGTGTTGCCACCCGTCCGGATATGAACTCACAGCACTGGAACGCAGCCAAGTTCGCTTTCATTGACGAACGCGGAGGTATAACGGCTTCCTACACACCGTGGTTACGCCAGTTGGTTGGCGATATAGACCTCGCTTACATAAGCGGTTTCTATCGCTTCGACGAACTGCAAGCCATCTCTGCCGGATTCACCTATTTCTCTATGGGTAAAGTGGAATTAATAGACAACACCGGCAAAATGTTCCAAGAAGCGCACCCGAATGAATGGGCATTAGACATTGCTTACTCACGCAAATTGCACGAATATGTCAGTATGGCTGCCACACTGCGTTTCCTCTATAGCGACCTTAATAATGGTGTCAATTCGTCTGTATCCAACTCCGGTTTGGAGATGTTCCCCGCTTGGACGATGGCGGCAGATATCTCGCTCTACTATCGTCAGCCTATCGAGATTGGTCTGGGTACCAGCCACTTCGCCTTGGGTATGAACCTCAGTAACCTCGGTGGTAAGATGAGTTATGACCAAGGCGACCACAATAACTTCATTCCCGCCAACCTTCGTATAGGTGCCAGTTATGAACTGCCCTTCGATAACTACAATAGCCTTATGCTCACCGTAGAAGGCAACAAGATGTTGGTTCCCGCCAGTAAAGGATCTAAGTTCTGCCCATCCGATGTTACCTATCAAGACTGGTTCAATTCACTCAGTTCGGCTAACGGCTGGTGGCAATCATTCGCTGACGCTCCTAACGGCATAGGTGAGGAGTTCCAAGAGATACAATGGGGTGCCGGCTTGGAATATAGTTACAACAAACAGTTCTTTGCCCGCGTTGGTTACAGCCACGAGGCAAAAAACAAAGGTAACCGCCGCTACTTCACCGTTGGTGCCGGCTTCAAACTCAGTATTGTTAATCTTGACATCAGTTATTGCATAGGCCACCAAAGCAACCCGCTTAACAACACTATGCGCTTTACTCTCGGCTTCGACCTCTACGGCATAAAAGACCTCGTAAATAATTAACTAATGAGAGTTGGTTTTGGATATGATGTACATGCGTTTGCTCCTAACCGCGACTTGTGGCTTGGGGGCATTCGCATACCATACGAGAAAGGACTGCTCGGACACTCCGATGCCGACGTGCTTATTCACGCACTCTGTGATGCACTGCTCGGAGCAGCAGCAATGCGCGATATAGGCTACCACTTCCCCGACACCAAAGGCAATGAGTATGAGGGTATAGACTCCAAGATACTGCTCCGTCGTGTTATGGAGATGATACGCGAAAAAGGCTACGAACTTGTTAATTGCGACTGCACCATAATGGCTCAACAGCCTAAAATAAGTCCCTATATCGAACCTATGTGCCTCACGCTCAGCCAAGTGATGAAGGTGGATATAAGTCAAGTGAGCGTCAAAGCCACCACCACCGAACA
>CAMVHW010000126.1 GCA_947167395.1 uncultured Bacteroidales bacterium | reverse complement strand
AATAGATATACTTGCTGCCGAATACCCCGCTAAAACTAATTACCTTTATCTAACCTACAACGGCATAGCCAACGACATAACCTACGAACACGACAACAAATCCATAGTCGTTCTCGGTTCAGGAGCATATCGTATAGGCTCGTCGGTAGAGTTCGACTGGTGCGGAGTGCAAGCACTGCAAACCATTCGCAATAACGGCTACCGCTCTGTAATGATTAACTACAACCCCGAAACGGTTTCCACTGACTACGATATGTGCGACCGACTCTATTTCGATTGCCTCACCTTTGAGCGGGTTATGGACATCATAGAACTGGAACAGCCATTCGGCACCATAGTTTCCACAGGAGGACAAATACCAAATAATCTCGCGCTCAAACTCGACCAACAGCACGTTACCATACTCGGTACCTCCGCGCAATCCATAGACAACGCCGAAGACCGAGATAAGTTCTCCGCTATGCTCGACCGTATAGGCGTGGACCAACCGCAGTGGAGCGCACTAACCTCTATGGACGATATTCACGCCTTCGTGCAGAAAGTGGGGTACCCTGTGCTCGTCAGACCCTCATACGTACTCTCCGGAGCAGCAATGAACGTATGCTCAACAGAGGAAGAACTCAAACGATTCCTGCAAGTGGCTGCCGAAGTGAGCCAAAAACACCCCGTGGTGGTCAGTAAGTTTATGACCAACACCAAAGAGGTGGAAATGGACGCTGTTGCCAAAGACGGCGAGATAATAGCATACGCTATTTCCGAACACGTCGAATATGCGGGAGTACACTCCGGCGACGCTACCATAATGTTCCCCGCACAAAAACTATATGTGGAAACGGTAAGGCGTATAAAGAAGATTTCAGGACAGATAGCACGCGAACTTAAGATATCAGGACCGTTCAATATCCAATACCTCGCTCGCGAAAACGAAATCAAGGTTATTGAGTGTAACCTGCGTGCTTCACGCTCTTTCCCCTTTGTATCAAAAGTGCTGAAAATCAATCTTATCGACCTTGCTACGCGCATTATGCTCAACCTGCCTGTCGAGCGACCGCATAAATCGCTCTTCGACTTTGAGTATGTGGGTGTCAAGGCTTCGCAGTTCTCCTTCAACCGCTTGCAGAACACCGACCCCATCCTCGGTGTTGATATGGCTTCCACAGGCGAAGTAGGTTGTCTTGGTGAGGATGCCAATCAAGCCATACTGCAAGCCATGCTCTCTGTGGGACAGCGTGTGCCGGAGAAGACAGTGCTCATATCCGCAGGCGACACCAAACACAAGACTATGCTGCTCGAACCGGCACGACTGCTCGCACAAAAAGGTTATACGCTCTATGCCACCAAAGGTACAAGTGCCTTCCTGAGCGAATATCATATACCTAATATATGTGTCAACCTCGAAGAAACACTCCAACTGCTACATAATCATACCATCGAACTCGTTATCAGTATTCACCGCGAAAACGATATGGGTAACGAAAACACAGGCTATCAAATGAGGCGTGCTGCCATAGACCTTAATATACCGGTCATAACCAATCCGCGTTTGGCAGGAGCATTCATAAAAGCCTTCTGCGCAGTACCCGTTTCTGAACTCGCTATAAGAGCATGGGACGAATATAAATAAACATAAATTGCAAACTACCAATATGAAAGCACTAACACAAACATCTTTCCGTTTCCCCAATCAAACAGAAGTCTATAACGGCAAAGTACGCGATGTCTATTTCCTCAATGACCTCGTCGTTATGGTTGCCACCGACCGTATTTCCGCCTTCGACGTTATCCTCCCCAAAGGCATACCCTATAAAGGACAAGTTCTCAATCAGATAGCAGCACAATTCCTCCGAGCAACGGAAGATATTGTTCCTAACTGGCTGCTCGCCACACCAGATCCGATGGTTTCCGTGGGCAAACGATGCAAAGGCTATCCCATTGAGATGATTGTAAGAGGCTACCTCTGCGGTAGTGCTTGGAGAGCATACCAACAGGGACAAAGACAACTATGCGGTATCACTCTGCCGGAAGGAATGAAGGAAAATCAAGCCTTCCCGACACCTATCATCACGCCCACCACCAAGGCTGAAATAGGACAACATGACGAGAATATCTCACGGCAGGAAATAATTGAACAAGGGCTTGTGCCGGAAGACGAATATAACCTGCTTGAACAATACTCACTCGCTCTCTTCCAACGCGGACAAGAGATAGCCAAACAACGCGGACTCATACTCGTTGATACCAAATACGAGTTCGGAAAACATAACGGACAAATACTCCTGATGGACGAAGTGCATACCCCCGACTCCTCACGCTACTTCTATGCCGACGGCTACGAAGAACGCTTCCTTAATAACCAACCGCAAAGACAACTATCAAAGGAGTTCGTGCGCGAATGGCTGATGCAAAATGGCTTCCAAGGCAAACAAGGACAGCAAGTACCCGAAATGACACCTGCTGTTGTGGATAGTATAAAAGACAGATATATAGAACTATACGAGCATATTACAGGAACAAAGATGATAATAGATAACGATGATACTCCTATCGCCGAACGTATAGAACAAAACGTACATAATTATCTTTCACTATATGAAAAACATTAAAAACTATTCTTTTGTTGTACTTTCATTAGTGTGCTTTTGGCTGCTGACTGCCTGCACAACTAAGCAGAATAAACAAATTGGCTATCCGAAAGCAGAATGGGATAAGGCTGAAATAATACTGATGCATACACCGGGAGATGAACTATTCAACGGCGTTATACACCCTTCGGCAGGACTATTCGAAGACTATTTTGACGTTGAGAAAGCAGCCAACGAGCATAAACACTACATAAGTATGCTCCAACATAATGGCATACAAGTGCTTACCGTAAAAGATATACTCAACCAAGTCGGTCGGGATACGCTCCTTAACCTCGCTGCGGCTGTTCTCAAATATGATATAAGCAATATACCCGATGAAGATTCAGTAGCCACTGAGAACTACCGACAACAGGTTCTCTCCAAAATGAGCAAAGCAGACCTCATCAGATGCATTTTGTTGCAACCTACCGTCAAACTGACTGCAACCGACAACAATACCGGCTATGAAGCACAATACATTCAAAACCCGCTGATGAACCTGTATTTTACTCGAGATCAAAGTATTACCACTCCGCGTGGACACGTCATCTGCCGTATGAATTCCTCGCAAAGAGCACCCGAAACAGACATTATCGAAACCTGCTACCAACACCTCGGACTACAACCTTTACTCCGTATAGAAGGCGAAGGACGATTGGAAGGAGGCGACTATATACCCGCCGAAAATGTGTCCTTTATAGGTTGCGGTATGCGCACTAATATGCAAGGAATCAACCAACTCCTTCAAGCCGATGCCTTCGGACACGACACGGTAATCGTTGTCTGCGACCATAAGTTCTGGCAAATGCAAATGCACCTTGACACTTATTTTAACATAATCGACCACAACCTATGTACGTTGGTGCGTAGTCGCTTGGACGCACAACCTGATAGTCCCGAATACGTTACTTGCAATATCTTTGCGCGACAACAAGGAACAAAAGACTATACCCTCACAGCCGAAAACATACCTTTTGTCCAACTGTTGCACGATAGAGGTATGCAAATCATTCCCATTGAGGAAGAAGACGAAATGCATTACGCCAACAACTTCCTGACCATTTCACCACGACATATAATGGCTGTCGGAGGACAAAGCCAACAATTCCAACAACGGCTTAAAGATGCAGGTGTGGCTGTTGAATGGGTTACTTTGGAGAGCCTTATTGACGGATATGGGGCAGCGCATTGTATGACACAAGTTATGAAAAGAAGTAAGTAATCGCTAACTTATAATATACATAAAATCAATGAAACAAGGATTTGATAATGAGAAGTACCTACAAATGCAGGCGCAGCACATACGTGAGCGTATTGCGCAATTCGGTAATAAACTCTATCTCGAATTAGGGGGCAAACTCTTTGATGACTACCACGCCTCACGAGTCCTGCCCGGCTTTCAACCTAATAGCAAACTGCGTATGCTCTCGCTGCTGCAAGACAGCATTGAAATCATCATCGCTATATCTGCACGCGATATAGAGAAAAACAAAGTCCGTCAAGACCTCGGCATAACCTACGACGAGGACGTGCTGCGGCTGCGAAATGAGTTCATTAACCTCGGTTTCCTCGTGGGAGGAGTAATCATAACCCACTATAACGGACAGACCTCGGCTGACATCTATCGCCAACGCCTCGAAAGACTCGGCATTCCCACCTATGTACATTATACCATAGAAGGCTATCCTCATAACGTCGAACTCATTGACTCGGAAGACGGCTTCGGACGAAACGACTATGTGCCTACCTCTCGTCCGTTGATTATCGTTACCGCACCCGGACCGGGTTCAGGCAAAATGGCTGTCTGTCTGAGCCAACTCTATAACGAACATCGTCGCGGTATAGAAGCCGGTTATGCCAAGTACGAAACCTTCCCCATTTGGAACCTGCCTCTCAAACATCCTGTTAATCTCGCCTACGAAGCAGCCACGGCTGATATACAGGACGTGAATATGATTGACCCATTCCACCTCGAAGCATACCAGAAAATGGCAATCAACTACAACCGCGACATAGAGATTGTCCC
>CAMVHW010000125.1 GCA_947167395.1 uncultured Bacteroidales bacterium | reverse complement strand
ATCCCTATCGCTTATGCCCGCAGCGGCTTTTCCGACAAGTTTGGCATTCCGCGCCAACGCGTGGATGGCAGCCGTTTGGAAACACGCATAGTTTTCCAACCCGACTACCGCCAACCGGAAGCCCTGCGGGGCATAGAGGGATATAGTCATATATGGCTTCTATGGGGATTCAATGCCAACAAAAGACGCGAATGGTCACCCACGGTCAGACCACCGCGATTAGGAGGAAACAAAAGAGTAGGGGTCTTCGCCACTCGCTCGCCTATCCGACCCAACCCCATAGGACTGCCTTGCCGCTCTTGCGAATAGAACATACTAACGAAGGTGAAGTACTGGTTGTGGCAGGTTCAGACCTCTTGGACGGCACTCCAATCTACGACATCAAACCTTATATAGCACAAACAGACGCAATCCCTGACACTCGCAACGGATTTGTGGACGATGTGGACTACCCCAAACTGCAAGTGATTGGATTACGAGAACATATACTAAACGTAACCTATGAGCAGTGGGAAGAGATACTCAGTCAAGACCCGCGACCGGCATACCAACACGATAAGAACAAAATCTATCATCTAATCTACAACAACGAAGAGGCTACCTTCAGAGTAGAGGGTAACACGCTCATCGTTGAAGCAATCAAACAAACATAAGAACCATAATAACAAGGAGCTACGTTTTTCCTCCTTATCCAAAAAAAACTGAAAACACTATGAGAACACAAGAAGAACTAAACGGAGTAACATTACTCGGCAACCAACACACCCAATACCCGACAACCTACGACCCATCGCTATTGGAAACCTTCCCTAACAAACATCCCGAAAACGAATATCTCGTTACATTAGACTGCCCCGAATTCACATCCTTATGCCCCAAGACCGGTCAACCCGACTTCGGACATATAGTTATATCATACATACCGAGCGAAAGAATGGTGGAATCCAAATCGCTCAAACTCTACCTCTTTTCCTTCCGCAACCACGGCGACTTCCACGAAGACTGCGTCAATATAATAATGAATGACCTCGTTACGCTTATGCAGCCCAAATACATTGAAGTAACGGGTATTTTCAATCCGAGAGGAGGTATTCGTATCCTGCCTTTTGCCTCTTATGCCGATGACGAACATCGGTCGTTACGACAAGAGCGTCTGCAATCGCAAATGAATCAGTCGTTCACTCTTTAATCTTTATCCCCAATGATTGATTCTTCCGCTTTTGGTTCAACGTCTTGTCCTCGCCGCGATTGCCTATTGGTTCTTTCCGGCGGATTGGACTCCACTACATTGCTCTACGAATACAAGGACCGCATAGCCCTTGCTCTTTCTTTTCACTATGGCAGCAACCATAATGACAAAGAACTGGCTTTTGCCGCCTTACATTGCGAACGACTGAATATACCTCATCGTATCATTCATTTGCCATTCATAAAAGACTGTTTCCGTTCCTCTCTGTTATCCGGCTCTGAAGCCGTACCCGAAGGCAACTACGACGAGCAGAATATGCGCTCCACGGTTGTGCCTTTCCGCAACGGCATAATGCTCAGCATAGCGGCAGGAATGGCGGAGAACGAAGGACTGCAATACATAATGCTTGCTAATCACGCAGGCGACCACGCTATCTACCCTGACTGCCGACCGGCTTTTGTAAAGGCTATGAACGAGGCTGTCAAAACCGGTACATACAACGGAGTGGAACTGCTCACTCCCTATACCGACCTTACCAAGGCAGACATAGCACGCATAGGCAAATCACTCGGTATTGATTACAGCGAGACGTGGAGTTGCTATAAAGGCGGCGAACACCATTGCGGCAAATGCGGTACGTGTCGCGAACGGCGTGACGCACTTCGTCAAGCAGGCATTGAAGACCATACAATCTATGAATAAATAACGACTACCGACAATGAACATACTTGCACGCATAGGGGCATACTTCTTGCTGATGGGCAAAGTGTTTCGCCTTCCCGACCGACAACGCACCTTCTGGCGACAATACAGCAACGAGTTGGAGAAACAAGGACTGCAATCGCTGCCCATAGTGGTTATTATATCACTTTTCATAGGTGCCATACTCACCATACAAGCCAAAATCAACACCGAGAACCCCCTTCTGCCTACCTATACCACAGGCCTGCTCACTCGCGAGACACTGCTGTTGGAGTTCTCAAGCACCATTCTGTGTCTTATCCTTGCAGGCAAGGTGGGCAGTAACATAGCCAGCGAGATAGGTACTATGCGCATAACGGAGCAGATTGATGCCTTGGAGATAATGGGCGTTAATAGTGCTAACTATCTCATTCTGCCTAAGATACTGGCTTTCGTAACGATGATGCCCTTCCTCGTTATTATCAGTATAGCCATCGGACTGGTAGGCGGCTGGGGGGTAGGTGCATTCACTGATGTCATTACCGTGGCTGACTACCTCACGGGCATTCAGTATGCCTTCAATCCGTATTTTATATGGTACGGCATCATCAAAGCCCTTGTCTTTGCGTTCATCATAACCAGTATGAGCAGTTTCTACGGCTACTATGCCTACGGCGGTGCATTGGAAGTAGGTAAGGCAAGCACCAACGCCGTGGTGCGCTCAAGTATAGTCATACTCTTTGCCGACCTGCTGCTAACCAAACTGTTACTCTAAAACACAACTCACGATGATTGAAATAAATGACATAGTAAAGAGTTTTGACGGTTCAACGGTGCTCAACCATATCTCCGCCTCGCTGGAAGACGGCAAGGTGAATATGATTATAGGTCAATCGGGCAGCGGTAAAACAGTGTTGCTCAAAAGCATAATAGGGCTTCACATACCCGACGAAGGCGATATACTCTATGACGGAAGAAGCCTAACCGCAATGAAAGAGAAAGACCTTCGTCTTCTGCGTCGTGAGATGGGTATGCTCTTCCAAGGCAGTGCTTTGTTTGACAGCCTCAGCGTTATAGAGAACGTCAAGTTTCCGATGCAAGTCTTTTCCGACAAAGACGAGGAGGAAATGGAACAGCGAGCACGCTACTGTCTCCAACGTGTCAATATACCCGAACATGTTTTCCACCTTATGCCGGGTGAGATAAGCGGCGGACAACAAAAACGCGTGGCGATAGCAAGAGCCATCGTACTGGAACCTAAATACCTATTCTGCGACGAACCTAATTCGGGTTTGGACCCGAGAACCAGCCTCGTCATCGACCAACTCATAAAAGAACTGACAGAGGAATTAGGCACCTGCACAGTCGTCAATAGCCACGATATGAACTCTATAATGGAAATAGGCGACAATATACTGTTCTTGAAAAACGGTGTCAAGGAGTGGCAAGGCAGCCGACAGGACATCTTCCACTCCGATAACGAAGCACTCGACGACTTCGTCTTTGCCAGCAATCTGTATAAAGAAGTTAAACGCACGCACTTATTACATCAACAATGAAACATACATTCATCTATCTCTTTACAATCATCTCGCTCTTTCTCCTGACCACTAATGCAGCCTTTGCTCAACCTCAACGAGTGCCGGCATACAGAGGAGTGCTCATACACGTCCAACCCGACGGCGACACACTCCACTACTACCTCAGAGGGGACGAATGGCACCACTACTCCATAACCCTTGACGGATATGAAATAAAAGAGAACAAAAAGGGTAAACTATGCTATGTTCGCCTGAAACGTAATGGCGAAACAGTCATTACCAACAGACAAGCCAAAGACATCGACAAACGCCGTAAATGCGAACAACGATGGCTCAATAAACACGGAAATAAACTACCAAAATAATCACCAATATGAAGAAACTCACCACTTTCATATTCCTCATGTCAAGCCTTACTCTCTTGGCTGTTCCGGCTCGCAAAGACCCGCGAGTGCTCACACAAGCCGATGGCTCACTTGTGACCGTCTATGCACACGGCGATGAGTGTTTCAGTTGGCTCACCAACGCCCAAGGACAGTGGGTGGAAAAAGATAAATATGGTATGTATCGCATAGTGGAAGCCAAGTCCGAACAAGAGATAGCACAACTGCGCCGACAAAGCCCATACTATGAGGCAGCACCGCGACGCACACCCGTCAAAATAAATATAGCACCGCGAGGACTGGTCGTGCTTGTCCAATTTCAAGACGTTAAGTTTCAGACACCTCGCGACACTATTGACTCAATGCTCAATGCAGAGAACTACACACGCAACTATTCCTATACTTATGATGATAACAAAGTGCATATAGTATCTGCCGGCTCAGCACGTAAGTATTATCAAACAAGTAGTTACGGTCAGTATAATCCGTGTTTTGACGTTATAGGTCCCCTTACTGTCAGCCATAACGCAGCATACTACGGCAGCAATAGTCCAAGCAAAGATGCCAATGCAAAACTGCTGTTCAAAGAGGCTTGTGAACAGGTGGCTGCAATGAATAACATAAACCTGAGCAGATATAATAACGACGGCGACAACACGGTTGATTTTGTCTATTTCATATTCGCAGGCTATGGTGAAGCCGATGACGGAGGAGATGAAACAATATGGGCTCATACAAGTAATCTCAAATCAAGATACCATTACGAGATTAGTAAGAACGGTGTCTATTTCGACCGCTATGCCTGCAATCCGGAAATGAATAATTTTAGCAAACAATATATGGGTATAGGCACTTTCTGCCAC
>CAMVHW010000124.1 GCA_947167395.1 uncultured Bacteroidales bacterium | reverse complement strand
GGACCTTTATTGGGACCGACCACTCCTGCTTTTTCGAGTTGGTCGGAGAGTTTGCCTGCACGGTTATAACCTATCTCAAAGGCACGTTGGAGACGTGAGGTGGAGCCTTCTTGTTTGCTAACCACATATCGTGCCACATCGGCAAAGAGCGGGTCAAGACGCTTCATATCCACTTCGCCTGCTGCCACAGGTTCGTCATCACCGCCTTCCGGAACATATTCAGGCAGTTGGTAGGGTTGTTGATAACCTTGTTGGCTATGTATATGCTCGACGATAGCCTCCACTTCGGGTGTATCAACAAAAGCACATTGTATGCGCGTTATATTACCGCCACCGCTATAAAGCAGGTCGCCTTTACCGACAAGGTGTTCAGCACCTTTGGTGTCAAGCACGGTACGCGAATCAACCACAGACTGCGTACGGAAAGCGATACGTGTAGGCACGTTGGCTTTAATGATACCTGTTACCACCTTGACATCAGGGCGTTGGGTAGCGAGAATCATGTGCATACCCACTGCACGTGCTTTCTGCGTAAGACGCTGAATAGGACGTTCCACCTCTTTGCCGGACTGCATAATGAAGTCACCATACTCGTCGATAATAATAACCAAATAAGGCATATAGCGATGGTGCAAGGTTTTGTGTGTAACGAGGTTCTCCACGTCTTTTTCGGGGTTTAGACGACGATGAATAAACTTTTCGTTATAGTCTTCCATATTTCTCACTCCTGCATCAGCGAGCAGGGAGTAGCGGTCTTCCATCTCAATGACGAGCGAGTTGAGCGAGTTGATAACCTTCTGACTATCGGTTATGATTATGTCTCTATCTTCTTGATCGGGCATAGCCGCCATATAATGACGAATCAGCGGCTTATAGACGGAGAACTCTACCATTTTCGGATCCACCAGTACGAATTTGAGTTCCGACGGGTGTTTCTTATACAACAGAGAAGTGATGATAGCGTTCAGTCCGACTGACTTACCTTGACCTGTTGCACCGGCCACCAAGAGGTGTGGTGTTTTGGCAAGGTCAAAGAGGAACACCTCGTTGGTTATGGTACGTCCGAGAGCAACGGGTAGGCGCATCTTATGTTCTTCTTGGAAGCGTTTGGAAGCAATGACGGAGTGCATAGAAACGACCTGCGGTTTTTCGTTGGGCACTTCTATACCCACCGTACCTTTGCCGGGCATAGGCGCGATGATACGAATACCTATTGCAGCCAAGGAAAGCATAATATCGTTCTCCAAAGATTGGATTTTAGATATACGCACACCGTCCTGCGGCACAATCTCGTAGAGAGTAACCGTAGGACCGACGGTAGCACGAATACTCTTTATTTCTATTCCGTAATTACGCAAAGTGGTAACTATTCGATTGGCATTAGCCTGCTGTTCTTCGGGATCGATGATAGGTGCTGTTTCGTTATCATACACCTTAAGAAGTTCAAGATCGGGATATTTATAATACTCAAGATCCAAATGCGGGTCATAGTCGGGTAATTGCTCGGATAGGACAACATCCTCCGACTCAATTTCCAAATCGTTTTGTTTGTCTTGATTATCGTCCGTTTCTTCCTTCGGTTTGTCTTCAATCATTTCATCCGTCTTGGGTTGGTCTATTTGCAAGTCCTGAGAAACAGGGTCTTGCGACACGGGGTCTTGCGGCAGGTCAAGAGGATTGATTTCAATTTTTATTACTTGCTCATCGTCATCAACCGGCATTTCCTCGTCAGTCTTCGTTTCCTCCAAATTGACAGTAATAGAATCATCATCGGGTTGAACAGGTTCATCGGGTTGTTTGCGAGTTGTCAGTTTCTGCCATAGTTTCTGTACAGACGGAATGAAGTTACGATTGCTGATAATAAGAAAGACAATCAAAACACCTATAAGTATAAGCATCGTACCTAAAACATATACATAGGTCAGCATTTGGTGTCCTATTTGCTGCCCCACCTTACCGCCTAAACGGAAAAAGGTATGCATATTCAGTTTCTCTTGCACGACACCGAGTAGCACGGCTCCCCATATCAACCAAAAAGAGCCGATGAACAGGCAACGCAGTGAATTGATATTGGTTTTGACTGATAGCAACCGCAAACCGGCTATGGCTATAAAGACTATCAGTATAACACTCATTATGCCAAACAAGTCATCAACAAGCCAAGCGGAGAGCATAGCACCGGGAAGCCCCAATATATTATGAATCTCAACACGTTGAGCCACTCTCTCGCTTTTAGACAAGGAGATGAGCGACTGGTCGGCACTTCCTGTAAAGAAAAAACTGATGTATGACAGTATTGCGAAAAGAGCAATAACAAGCAGAACGACACCACAGACTTGGTGGGTCAAGGGATTGGTAAAAAAGTCTTTGATTCGACCAAACAAAGTACGTGAATCAATATCTGTTATTCGTATATTTGTTTCGTTTCTCGAAGCGGAGTCTTGTCCGACGCCTGCAACACCCGACTTATTCCCCGTGGATTTTCTTGGCATAAACGTAAGTATTTGATAAGCGCGCAAAAATATATAACCGACATTTTATGAACAAACAAAACCACAATTTTTCAAATAAAAAAAGACTTTTATTGCATAGAGTCAAAATAGTGCCTACTTTTGCGGGCTTATGAAAACATTATGTCGGAATTGATTAGTCATACTGGAGAAGTAATAGGTATTGATTCTCAGAGTGTTCGCGTTCGTATAGCGCAAGAGAGTGCCTGTTCGTCTTGTAAAGCAAAAGGGATGTGTGCGTCGGCAGATAATCAAATAAAAATAATTGATTGTCAGGCAGATGGTCAGTCTTTCGTTATAGGCGAGAAGGTTGAGGTGTTGGTGGAAGAGCAGTTGGGTTGGAAGGCTGTATGGTTGGCATATATCATTCCTTTTTTCATCATTATTGTTTCGTTGTCTGTTCTGAAAAACTTCATTACAAGCGAAGTTGTGCTTGGTGTTTCGGCTTTGGCTGCTTCTGCTTTGTATTTTCTTATATTGTCTGTTGCAAAGAACAAGTTGCAGCAGACTTTTTCATTTCGTGTAAGAAAACTATCGGATAATTCACAAAATATCAAAAACCAAAACGATTTATGAAACTCATTTTGATTGCTTTATTGGTGTTGGGTATAACGGGTTTGGTGGCAGCGGTGTTGCTCTACCTGATTGCTCAACAGTTTAAGGTAGAAGAGGATCCGCGCATTGATCTTGTTCAGGAGGTATTGCCGGGTGCCAACTGCGGTGGTTGCGGCTTTGCAGGCTGCCGTGCATTGGCAGAGGCTTGTGTCAAGGCTGACAGTTTAGACGGTCTGATGTGTCCTGTTGGCGGTGCGCCTGTAATGGAAAAGGTGGGCGAGATCTTAGGTATGGCAGCAGTTGCAGCCGAGCCTAAGGTGGCAGTGGTGCGTTGTAACGGCGTATGCGATGCTCGTCCCAAGACCAGCACCTATGACGGTGTGCGTACTTGTCAGATTATGCACAATCTGTATGTTGGTGAGACGGCTTGTCCGTTTGGTTGCCTCGGTTGCGGCGACTGTGTGGCTGCTTGTCAGTTCGGTGCTTTGAGTATTGACGAGAAGACAGGTCTGCCTGTGGTGGACGAGGAGAAGTGCACGGCTTGCGGTAAGTGTGTTAAGGCTTGTCCGCGCAACATCATCGAACTGCGCAAGAAAGGTCCAAAAGGCAGAAGAATGGTGGTTGAATGCGTCAATAAAGACAAGGGAGCCGTGGCTCGCAAGGCGTGCCTCAACGCTTGTATAGGTTGCGGCAAATGTCAGAAAGAGTGCGCCTTTGATGCTATCACGATAGAGAACAACTTGGCATACATTGACTTTAATAAGTGCCGTTTGTGCCGTAAGTGTGAAGCCGCTTGTCCTACGGGTGCCATACACGCTATCAACTTCCCGCCGAGACCACCCAAACCGGCTACAACAACTCCAAGTACTCCGAGTACTCCTAATACAACCAATAATAATCAATCAGAAAAGAAGGAGGAACAAGCATGAATACATTTCGTATTGGCGGAGTTCATCCGCACGATAATAAGATTTATTCAGCCCACCAACCCATTCAAGAGTGTCCGCTACCTCAAAAAGCCATCATTCCGTTGGTGCAACATATAGGTGCACCGGCACAAGCAGTGGTGGAAAAAGGGCAGAAGGTGAAAGTAGGCGAACTGATAGCCAAGGCAGGCGGTTTTGTGAGTGCTAATGTCCACTCACCCGTAAGCGGCACAGTCAGCAAGATAGACACAACCATTGACGCTTGGGGGATGAAGATGCCCGCAATCTTTATTGACGTGGAAGGCGACGAATGGTTGGAAAGCATTGACCGCACGCCGGATGTGATTCGCGAGTTTAACCTTGAACCGAAAGAGATTATAGACCGCATAGCCGCAGCAGGTATAGTAGGTTTGGGAGGTGCTTGCTTCCCAACCCAAGTCAAACTGATGCCGCCTCCGGGCAAGAAAGCCGAAGTGCTGATAGTGAATGGTGTGGAATGTGAGCCATACCTGACTTGCGACCACCAGTTGATGCTTGAGCACGGAGAGGAGATAATGATAGGTATTCAGATACTGATGAAGGCATTGAATATCGACCGTGCCATAATAGGAATAGAGCGCAATAAGCCCGATGCCATTGCACGTATGACCGAGTTGGCAAATCGTACATTAGGAGTGTCAGTATGTCCGCTCAAACTCAAATACCCGCAA
>CAMVHW010000123.1 GCA_947167395.1 uncultured Bacteroidales bacterium | reverse complement strand
TCTGGTTGGCACCATCCCACTCTACTCTAACCACCTCTATCTGATCCCAGTTAGCCACCATATTCTCTTTCCACAGACTAATCTTGCGAGCCATAGCATAGTTGTCGGCAACCATATTTTTATGACGGAGAGCAAGTTTATTATAGAACTTACTGAAATAGTCGTCCATCATACGCTTGGTGGTGAAACGCGGAGTGATTTCCGTAACCGATTTCTTGATGACCTGAATCCACTTGGGCGAATAGCCTTTGTCGTTCTTGTCATAATACATAGGTATGATTTCGTTCTCAAGAATCTGATAGATAGTGGCAGCATCTAATTGGTCTTGGTGTGCTTGGTTCTCATAGGTACGTTTGTCGGTCAAAGCCCAACCTGCACCGGGTACATAACCTTCCAGCCACCAACCATCAAGTACGGAGAAGTTCAACACACCGTTCATCTGTGCTTTCTCACCGCTGGTACCACTGGCTTCCAAGGGACGTGTAGGCGTATTGAGCCATATATCCACACCGCTGACAAGACGTTTGGCAAGACGCATATCGTAGTTCTCAAGGAAGATAATCTTACCCATAAACTCAGGCATACGGCTCACTTCAATAATACGCTTAATCAAGCCTTGACCTGCTCCGTCGGCGGGGTGTGCCTTACCGGTGAAGAGGAACTGAACGGGGTATTCGGGATTATTAACCAACTTACTCAAACGCTCAAGGTCGTTAAAGAGCAGGTGAGCACGTTTATATGTGGCAAAACGGCGACCAAAACCGATGATGAGGTTATTAGCCTTCATCTGATTGACAGCCTTCACTATACGAGCAGGATCACCTTGCGACTTCATCCAATCCTCACGGAACTTCTCACGGATATAGTCGATAAGTTTGATTTTGAGGTTCATACGGGTGTTCCACACAATCTCGTCAGGTATATCCTTATAGGCTTCCCACATCTTGGGATTGGACTGGTCGTTCCACCATTGTTTTGGGAAATACTCCATATACACTTTCTTCCACTGGCTGGCAGCCCACGTAGGCATATGCACACCATTGGTAACGTAATCAACGTGCAACTCCTCAGGGAAATAGCCTTTCCAAATAGGAGCGAACATCTTCTTGCTGACCTCTCCGTGCAACCAACTAACACCATTGGCTTCCTGACAGGTATTGAGAGCAAAGACGGACATAGAGAATTTCTCGTTGTTGTCATCGGGGTTCTGACGCCCCATACCTATAAGGTCTTTCCATTCAATGCCCAACTTATTGGCATACTCACCCATATACTTATAGAACAAGCCTTCTTCAAAGTAGTCGTGTCCGGCAGGTACGGGAGTATGGCAGGTGTATAGTCCGCTTGCGCGCACCACTTCCAATGCTTCGTTGAAGTTAAGGTGTTCGCCTTGAACAAGATGCACCAGACGCTGCAAGCGCATGAGAGCCGCGTGACCCTCGTTGCAGTGGTAAACGTCTTTCTTGATGCCGAGTTTCTTCAGCGCCAGCATACCGCCGATACCCAGCATAATCTCCTGTTTGATTCGGTTCTCCCAGTCACCGCTATGGTGTTGGTGAGTGGTCTGACGGTTCCATTCGGCGTTCAGTTCGTTGTCCGTTTCGAGCAGATAGAGATTGATTCGTCCCACTGCCACACGCCACAGATAAGCGTGAACCATACGGTCGGGATAAGGCACGTCTATAACCATAGGCGAGCCGTTCTTTTCCTTCACTTGCTCCAAGGGCAGGTTATTGAAGTTCTGCGCCTCATAATTGGCAATCTGTTGTCCGTCGGGAGAGAGAGTCTGCGTAAAATAGCCATAACGATAGAGGAAACCGATAGCGGTCATGTCCACATTGCAGTCGCTTGCCTCTTTAAGATAGTCACCGGCAAGGATACCTAAACCGCCGGAATAAATTTTAATGATATGAGTAAGACCATACTCCATAGAAAAATAGGCAATACTCGGCTTTTTCTTATCGCGAGGGGTGTCCATATAAGCGCGAAAAGCAGCATAAGTATTGTCTAATTGCTCCATAAAATTCTTGTCTTCAGCCAGTTCCAACATACGGTCATATCCAATGATATTGAGCAACATAATAGGGTTGGACTGCGCCCGATGCCAAGCATCGTTATCAATATAACGGAATATATTCTTTGCATCACTATTCCATACCCACCAAAGGTTATACGCAATCTCTTGCAGTTTTTTCAGGCTTTCAGGCAGGTTGGCATGTACCATTACGTCTTTCCATACAGGTTGATTGGTACTACTAACTTTAATCTTTGTCATTTTTTAATTTGTATTTTATTTATTGTGGTTTTTAACTTTTTGCTAAAAAAAACGCGGCAAAGATATACAAAAATTGTACAACAGCAAAAATCTAATTACTTTTGCCGAAAATTATGATAGACGAGAAAGAAATAGTACGCCGTCGCGATTTCCGCGAAGCACTTACTTTTACCATTGATCCACAAGAGGCAAAGGACTTTGACGATGCCTTGTCCATCGAGGCTTTGCCCGACGGAATGTTCCAAATAGGGGTGCATATAGCCGATGTTACTTACTATGTCCGTCCCGGCGAAGATATAGACAAAGAGGCATACGACAAGGCTACCAGCGTGTATCTGACCGACAAGGTGATTCCGATGTTGCCCGAAGAACTATGTAATGACCTCTGCTCACTGCGCCCCAACGAAGACAAACTATGTATGTCGGTCGTCTTTACTATGAACACAAAAGCCGAAGTAAAGAAAGCCAAACTGTGTCGCACCGTCATTAACTCCAATTATCGTCTTACATACGATCAGGCACAGACTTATTTGGATCATACCCCGACAGACGAGCCTTTGTCCATAGCCTTGCATACGCTCAATCAGATGGCACGACTATTGCGTGCAGAACGCATAAGACAAGGTGCATTGACCATAGAGCAAGACGAGATACACTTCACGTTAGACCAAGACGGCAATCCCACAGACATATACTTCACGCAGCCCAAAGAAGCCAATCACTTGATAGAGGAGTTTATGCTGCTTGCTAATCGCACCGTAGCGGAACAGATGAGCAAGACAGGCAAGACGATGGTCTATCGCGTTCACGACAAGCCCAACGAAGAGAAACTGGAAACATTGGAACAGTTTAAGAAACGTATGGGCGAGCACCTGCCGCAAGCCACCTTTGACCTTCTCACCATAAGGGCTATGGCGAAAGCCGTTTATTCCACCAACAACATAGGGCACTACGGTTTGGCATTCAAGTACTACACCCATTTCACATCTCCCATACGTCGCTACCCCGATATTTTGGTTCATCGTATAGCCTCTCGTTACCTGCTTGGCGAACGCCACAAAGTAGGTTATGACGATTTGGAAGAGGCTTGCATACATTGTTCGGAACAAGAACAAGCCGCAGCGCAAGCCGAACGCGATTCGGTAAAGGAAATGCAGGCACGATGGATAGAGCAACATATAGGCGAGGAATTTGACGGATATATATCTTCCGTTACCGATTTTGGCTTGTTCGTTACCCTCAATCAAACGCATTGCGACGGGTTGGTTCCCATAAGAACAATCAGTCCCGGCAAGTTCCTTACTTACGATGAGAAGAACTGTTGTCTTCGCGTTGAAAAAGCCATCAAGAAAAAAGGCAAACGCCGCTCCGCACATACCACCAACGACGATGAAAAGACCTACACCTTGGGTGATGCCGTAAGGGTCAAAGTTGTTAGAGCCGACGTAACTCTACGGCAGATTGATTTTCGACTTATTGAAGACGAGCAATAACATTATGTATAACCGATTTATCATATTATCACTACTGATACTCTGCTTCTCACCTCTTTTTGCCGAGCATATCACTCTCCGTAACGGCAAGCACCTGTATGGTACTGTTCTTCACGACACCGAAGAGGTGATTATCTTCCAAACAACCGATGGTCAACGCTTTCAACTGCTGCGAACAGATATCGTTTCCATTGACGAAGACACCGACCTAACCGCACAAGTAACAGACGAGCGAGAGAGCGACGGCTCACGTCCGGTAGCCATACGCATAAGCGCAAGCGGCGGTATGGCAAGCGTAACGGAAGAAAACATCGGCGGAATGGCTAATGCAGAATTTCAGTTAGGCTCTCGTCACATCAACGGTTACCCCATCTTTCTTGGCGGCAGTATAGGTTATAGCGGTGCTTTTCTCTCAACCGCAGCCCATTTCGTTCCCCTCCAAGTCGTTCTGTCGCTCCCACTGCCTTTATTAAAAAGTCAAGCCAATGGTGCAGAGTTAGGCGTTAGTTTAGGTTATGGTTTCGGAGTGGCAAACACCAAAGGTGGTATGACCGGTTCGCTCAATATAGGTTATCGTCATTACCTGACTGAACAGACCTCGGTCATCATCGGCGGAGTGGCACAGTTTCAACAAACGACGAGAATCATAACCGAAACCATTGAGTCGCAGACCTATACCAATGAGTCAGGACGCGCCTTATGGCTCATCGGTGCAAAACTGACATTACAAATATAAGAACTGGTATAATATGGAAGACGTATCGCAAACAACTAATCTACAGTTGATTACATTTGTAGCCATTTTACCTGCATTTCTGCTCGTGTATTACATTTATATCAAAGACAAATATCAACGCGAGCCCTTGTCGCAAATAGTTCGCGGAGTTGCCTTTGGAGTAATCAGTGCCTTATTGGCGTTAGGACTGGAAATAGCCATTAACTGGATTGTGGGTTTATATCCCGAATCTATGGCAGGTGCTTTC
>CAMVHW010000122.1 GCA_947167395.1 uncultured Bacteroidales bacterium | reverse complement strand
GCGGCTTGATGACGAAATCGAGCATATACTCGTCTGGCAACATCGTATAGATGAAGTCTATGTATGCGTCTTCCACATCTGTTTTGAGTCGCAGGGTGAGTATCTGTCGGTCGGTGGCAACACCTAATACCGAAGACTCTTCGACAGGTACGAAGTACAGTTGGTCGGTTGAGAGAATGCGGTTGTTGGCAGTGATGAGTGTAAAGGCGAGCGAGGCTTCATCGGCGCGGAACAGGCAGAGCGGGTTCACAGTGTCGCCATAGGCTTTGTACTCTTTGAGTTCGGCACGCTCAATGCGTCCTCCTTTATTGGCTATATGCAGGCGCAGTTTGCTGTTTTCGAGTACTATGGTCTTGTCTTCACCTTGTGCTGCGGGTGCAAACGGACCATACGTGGCTGCTATGCGGTCTTGCAGTGCCTGTTGCGACGCGGTGTCAGACAAGGTTTGTGTCGTGTTCGTGTCCGGCTGTATCTGCGCGCTTATCTCTTGGGAGAGTTGTTGCGCTTCCGCCTCTATTTGCTGTGCGACACGAATACTGTCTTGAATGCGTTGCCTTTCCGCCAATTCTTCGGGCGACGGACGATTCAACATCGAAAATCCTACGATAATTGCGGCTATCAACAGAAAGCCAATCCAAGTGTTTTTATCCATTGTGTTTCATACTGTTTTAGCGTTCGATTTTATCTTTACTAAAAGAAATCGGCATATTGTTTGGATGCCATTTGATTGGCATACATACCTTCGATATAGTCATAGGTATAACATTTAACTCTATGTCGAATATCGGCAAATGCCACTTTCTCAATTTCTTGATTAAATTTCTCCTTTTTTGCCTTATCATTGGGAATGATAATGTTCATCTTTACATTAAAATCTTGTAGTTCAACAAATTTGACCAACGAATTACGAAAATTTGTACTATTCTCTATTTCAAACACCCGTTGCGGGAATTGCCTACTATTGAACCAAATGACATCTATGAATTTTGAAGACTGTAAAATCTTATAGTAAGTAAATTGCGGAAAATGCTCAACGGTAATGTATTCGGAAAGTTTCTTGTCTATGTATAGATGATTTTTATCGGGCGAATAGGTATCGTACCCTTTTAATTTTCCTATTTCAAGCAACATGCCCTGTATGAAAGTATGAGTTATCGCATTTTGTTCGACAACTGATTTTTTAATACGAGGGTTGTATTCGTTCGGCAATTTATCTAAATACGCCGTCAATGCGTAGAAGCCGGGACCTATTCGCGTAAATCGTGTATCTCTTTGAACTCGCTCATCGATTGTCCTATTTGGCGTTAAACCTACGGATTCAGGTTTCAATTGAGGGGCTAATTGATACAAATTCTTTAGTGTAGAACAATAATTGTTTTGAAGCATCACGTTCTCTATTGCTTCTGACCATGTTAAGGAGTGTTCTTTCATTATGCTATTTTCTAAAAACTATTTAACACCGCACATTTTTATCGGCAACTTGGAGAATATCCGAATCATCCTTCATTGCATTAGACAATTGTGATTATGATATAACAGAAATGGTCTATGCTGTTCTACACGCAGAAGAGAAGTATTGGACGATATATTCAATAATGTTCTATCTGTTTGTGGGAAAAAAGATGAAAAAATAATTTTACCTTTTACACTAAACGAAATGTAACCCTTATCGAAAAGTTTATCATAATTCGGCAAAAGTAACAACCCGTTGTAGATATTTAATCTTTCGTCATTATCAGCCACTCGCCATGGTTTGATATGAGAAGCAATAAGTATATCCGACAGTCTGCAACATGATACTGAACAACCACCCCAATAACGAATCAAATGTTCTCTAAATACTCCTTGACCTACACGAGACTTGATAATTGATTTTTTCTCTGTTTTTGATATTTGCGCGTTTTGTTCGATTTTATTTATTTCGGAAAGGATGGTTTGTTCCTCATTTTTTGCAAAATCAGATTGCACATAAGCATAGTATTTACGCAATGCCGACTTGAAATTAACAAGATCTTTTTCTGATGAATAAATTGTACGATTTGAAATACTTTTCTTTTCTGAATCAATTACATAATCTATATATTCATTCGTAATGGTTTTATCAATTCTATATGTTTGCGAAAGGAATTTTAACCACGACATATAGTTTGTACGTGAATGTTTATTCACTCCTCCATATTCTGTCAGATATTGATAAAATTCTGATTCGGTTTCCACAAAAACATAAAATGTATCCACGTTTAGTACCTTTTAACAGTTTCGTGTTACTACATAATCAACCGACAGTTATCCTTTCATACTCCTCAAAGGAGAAGGCGTAGAGGTTTTTGTCGTCAGCGGGAAAGGTCTCACTGCCGTCAAGATGCCAACGAGTCAAATCGATAGCAGGAAAAAAGGTGTCAGCATCAGCGAACGTATGGTGAATACGCGTTATATACAACTTATCGGCGTACGGCAACAACTGCACATAAACCTGACCGCCGCCGATAATAAACACTTCATTGTCAATCGCAATCGGAGTATTCGGATTTTTCAAATCACTCTGATTATTCTGACTTCTCTGATTATTCAGATTTTCCAACCTCAAAATATCTTCCACTGTTCTCACCACCTCCGCTCCTTCAAAAAGATTGGCATCTTGACGCGTAAGAACTATATTTCGGCGATTAGGCAACGGACGGCGGGGCAAGGACATATAAGTGCGACTGCCCATCACCACCGTATGACCCGTGGTCAGGGACTTGAAATGCTTTAAGTCGGCAGGCAGATGGCAGAGAAGGTCTCCGCCTTTGCCGATTGCATTCTGTTCGTCTATTGCAACGATGATGTTCACAGATTCAGGTATTTGAAAATTAACGGATTGTATTTATGTGTGTCAGTTCCATACTTCAGCAACTTTCATCATACCGACACTACTCCCGCTATATGCGGATGAGGATTATAATTCTCTAACTGAAAGTCCTCATAATGAAAATCGAACAAGTTATGTATGTCTTGATTGATAATCATTTGTGGCAGCGGTCGTGGTTCACGAGTGAGTTGCAACCTGACTTGTTCTATATGATTAAGATATATATGAGCGTCTCCCAGCGTATGCACAAAATCGCCTGCTTTCAGTCCTGTGGCTTGTGCCATCATCATAAGCAGAAGAGAGTAGGAGGCAATGTTAAAAGGCACGCCGAGAAACACGTCGGCACTGCGTTGGTAGAGTTGGAGACTCAGCCTGCCGTCAGCCACATAGAATTGGAACAGACAATGACAAGGGGGTAACGCCATTGCGTCCACCTGTGCCGGATTCCACGCACTGACCAACATACGTCGTGAGTCGGGGTTATGCTTGATTTGCTCAATTACATTGCTGATTTGGTCAATCGTACTGCCGTTATAGTCTTTCCATCTGCGCCACTGCTCACCATACACCGGTCCCAATTCGCCGTTCTCGTCTGCCCACTCGTTCCATATACGCACCCCGTGTTCTTGCAGGTAGCGCACATTGGTATCGCCTTGCAAGAACCATAGCAACTCATAGATGATACTTTTCAAGTGCAGTTTCTTGGTGGTTAGCAGAGGAAAGCCGTCTTCTAAACGGAAGCGCATTTGATAACCGAAAGTGGAGATAGTGCCTGTTCCTGTACGGTCGTGCTTTTCCACTCCGGTGTCGAGTATATGACGGCAAAGGTCGAGATATTGTTTCATTATAGATGTCTAATACAGTTTATATGTCGTTTTCAACACTTTGAACTCTGTTCGGCGGTTGATCTGGTTGCAGATTTGTTGTTGTTCTTCTGTAAGCGACTTGATGAAAGATTCGTCTAATACCTGTCCTTCGGGTATGAAAGTATGTTGTTGGTGCAGGCTTTGCGAAGCGATGACCGGCATATTCTTGCCGTAGCCCACAGGTGTCAGTCGTTCTTTGTCAATACCTTTACTTATAAGGAAATCGACGCAGGCTTGTGCACGCTTATGGCTCAGCGTAAGGTTGCTGAGTGAATCGCCCACCATATCTGTATGTGCACTCAGTTCGATGGTTATGTTAGGATTGTCCTGCAACAGTTTGACCAATCCCATCAGTTCGGTTGAGGAAGCCTCTGTCAGTTCCCACTTGCCAAACTCGTAGAACACGTTGTTCATAGTTACCGGTCGTGATATGGGCGAGAGGGTAAAGTCTTGTGTGTAGGTGCGGCTATCGGTTACGGCAGGTGTCTGCAAGTCTTGTTTCTGATTAAGAAAACCTCGTGAAGCGGCTAACATAACATACTTGGTATCAGGTTGCAAACGAAGTCTGTATGTACCATCGCGACGCACCTGTACTTTCTGGTTGGTACCGTTATTCCCCACCAGTCTTATTATACCTTCGCCTATGCTCTCTCCATTGGAGTCCAACAGTTTGCCTTCAACCGACAGAATTATTTCCGGCAAATAGAAACGGTAGATTTTGTCATAACTGTTTTTCTGTCCTCTATTTGACGAGAAAAAACCGTTTTCGCTGTTTCCTTCAAAAGTTATACCAAAGTCGTCTTGGTTGCTGTTGAACACAGCCCCCATATTAGTTACAACGGTGTCTTCGGCATACAGATTAACCATAAACAAGTCCAGTCCGCCGTATCCGGGATGTCCTTTTGAGGAGAAATAGAGCATACCATTGCGTCTGATGGTGGGGAAGAGTTCGTCGTCGGCAGTGTTGATCTTATCTCCGAGGTTAGTAACCTCGCCCCAAGTCAGTCCTTCTCCCACGGCACGGTAAATATCTTTGCCTCCA
>CAMVHW010000121.1 GCA_947167395.1 uncultured Bacteroidales bacterium | reverse complement strand
CCCAATCTTGTATTATCTGTCCCGCTTGCGATATGCGTACTCTGGTATATTGTGCCGGATTAGTCGCACGTGCATTATTAGTATATTGGAACGTTACTTTGGGGTCGTGGCATACGGTGAATGCATACTCCAAACTATCAAAGCGATAATAGCCTGTGGCATCGGTTACGATGGTGCTTACCACTTTGCCGGTGGAGTCTTGCAGAGCCACTTTAACGCCTGCCATACCGGTGTTGTCGGGCATAAGGATCGAGCCGCTTATCTCGCCGTAGGGAGTGCGCCAGCCTATGGCATCGGCAGAAGAAGTGGTTGATTTGCCGTTGCAGTTATAGCGTGCCACCACGGTATAGTCGTAGTGCTTATCGGGCATAGCACTGCGGTCGAGCCAACTGCTCACCACACCCATCATCAGCGTGTCGGCAGAGGCGGTCGAACCCTGCTCTTTACGCAGAAGAACGAAGTCATCGTAGTTGTTGGTATTGGTTTCCCAGCGAAGCAATACTCCGTTTTTCATAGGCGTGGAGGCTTCGCCTTGTGAGGCAGTGAATTTGATTATTGTGGCACCTTCGTCGAAATATAGGCTTTGACCTTTTATTTCCACGGGTTTGAGGGCAGCCGAGTCCTGCACGTACAGGTCGGCGTTCGTTTGGTCGATTCGCACAGCGTACTTGTAGTGCGAACAAGCCTTGTCGGCTATGTCGCTAAACGTGGCTAACCACGAGCCGTCAGCCTGACGCTTAATGCTGTCTTGCGGCACATAGAACTCTTCGGTGATGCCCGTTTCTTCTATGGTGCGACACAGAATGAGATTGGCGGTTCTGTCCCACATACAACGCCCGAAGGAAAGAGTGTTTTCTTTCAGCATTGCGTTGTACATACTGTCTTTGATAGCGGGCAGATAGGGTGATAACTCGTCCATTACACTCGTTTCAGGTGCTTGCGTGAAATATGCGTAGAAGTTTTCTGTTGCCATTTGCCACTCTGACGCACATTTGACCGTGCAATTAGAGTTCAGCGAAAAAGTATATACTTGGTTACAGTGTTCGAACCCCGGGTTTGTATTTTTCACATAGAGAGTGCTCCCCAATGGGTATAAGTGCGTTCCGGCAGCCATAGTGGACCAGTCTTTCAGTGTCTTGCCGTTGTTGTCCACAATACGGAACAATGTAGTTCTCGTTGGATCGGTGCAGTATCGTCCTGTCTCAAACTCAATGGTCAGTGCTATCGACTCGTCTTTCAACACCCTGTTAAGACTGTATGTTAACTTACATTTCTCTTTATCGGGGTTCAGGGCTATACTCTCTTTGTTCTCAATATGGAAGCGGAAATGCACTTTGTGGTTCTCGGAGTAGTTCTCGTCCAAAGTGTAGTTTTCCTGCTCTTGTGCGAGCGGTGCAAGGAAGTTGCTATTGACCATTGACACTTTCTTTGTGAAGTCCATATCCCACCCCCATACAGAGGTTGAGGCACGGCGAATACGATAATAAACAGGTATGCCCGGTACTTGCACTTCGTCGCATACCAACCTTACATCCAGTTCCACCAAAGGCTGATTATCGTTGTCGTAAACAACATACTTGCTGTTTCGCGCAGAGAGGTGGTAGTCGGTTGCCAAGGCTTGTATCTCACCATTGCCCGTCCACGTCTTGCGCGAGTTATCCACATACAGATACTGTCCTATCGAGTCGCGCTTCATCGGCATTATCGTTACCTGTTCGGCATCACTGAAATCGCTATGGAACGCACGCTGAATCTCAAAATAGTCACCGTCCACAATATCCTTCAATTCGGGATTCTTAATGTTCCAACTCAACACATTATTACCGGTAAAAGTACCCGTGGAGTCTTTTTCCTCCGTAACCGTAAAGTCATAGATACGGTGGTAAGGTGGTATATCGACGGCAATAGACCGTTTGGTGGTCTTGTCCTCTGTTTTCAGGTTTCGCCACATAGTGAAATCTGCATAGAACCGGTCCTGCACCGTGTCGTTGGTCATAACATAGAGCGTACCTCCGCGATCCGAGATGTTTTGCACGCGATTATCATATTTGGTGGTATAAGATATAGGGTCGTTGAAGAGCATATAGGGAATGGCGGCATAGCCGTAACCCGTTGGACCATTGGTATTGACCTGATAGATATACGGCGTATAGAGTTGCGGATCCATAATGTTCTGATTGCCGGTGAAGGGACCATACGCTTCCGACTCCATTGTCATCGCATTGCCGTCGGTCAGACTGCGACGGAACTTCGACACAATCTTTACTCTGAACTCTTTCTTATTGAGCGACTCAGGGGGATACCAATCGAACTCCAACATCGTTACCTGCGGACAGTCGTCATGCTCTTTTTGCGTAACGATGAGTTTGCCTGTCCAACTGCCGTTGTCATTGACCAAATGATCCACACCGTTCGCCATCGATGTAACCACTATACTGCCTCTGCCTTGCAGCAGTTTCAGATATGCCGTACCTTTTTTTGATTCTTTGTTCTCGTTCTCGTCATAGGCATCTGTTTTATAGTAAGCGATAACGGTGTCCTTGCCGTTGGTGGGGGTAAACTGTATGTAACTATCCTCGTAAGCATAGTAATCATAGCCTTTGCCGTATGCCCAAACAGGAATAACAAAATGCACTTTGTCCACACCTGCTGCGTAAGCATTATAGTGCTTGTCTTTTTCCAAATAGTCGTTGGCATAGACACTCGTTGCCGCTACAAGCAGCAAACAAAACACGTGAAAAAATCGCTTCATAGTATAGTATAATAATTATATTGTTGTACTTATTCTTAATACCCCCTAAATCCGTTCATTACGGCATCAGTAAACAAAAAGACAAATTTTTGCACAAAGAAACTGCTTTTATTCAAATATTACAGATTTATTAAACAAAAAATGCACTTTCTCGCACGATTTTTGCCATTTTGTTAGCATATTCAGAAAAAAAGCAAGAGGCGGCTCACGTTCATCGTGAACCGCCTCTTTTCTGTGCAAATTGCACTTTTTTAGCCACTTTTGCCCGATAGTTTGCGTATATGCAATTATTGTTGTTCCTTTGCTGCGGATTTTGTGATTTTATAGGGTGATTTATACTCAAAAAATGTGATTCACATACCATTTCACACGTAAAAATATGTGATTTTATATTATGCAACTTCTTGAAAGAAAGATAGACACATATCTATCTGATTGGAAAAACAATCCCAAACGAAAACCGCTCATAGTAAAAGGTGCACGACAGATTGGTAAAACGGAGTCCGTCAGGGCATTCGGGAAGGCGAACTATGAGTCTGTTATTGAGATCAATTTTGTGCTGCAAAAGAAGTTCCGCGCTATTTTTGATAATGGCTATGAAGTAGATACAATCATCAAGAATATTTCCCTCTTGGAGCCTTCGTGGAAGTTCATTCCTCATAAAACGCTGTTCTTCTTCGATGAGTTGCAGAAATGTCCGGATTGTGCGACTTCGCTTAAGGCGTTCTGCATAGATGGGCGTTATGATGTAATCTGTTCCGGCTCGCTAATGGGGATTTACTATGAGGAAATTGAATCCAATGCAGTTGGTTTCAAAGATGACTATGAGATGCACTCCATGGATTTCGAGGAGTTCCTTTGGGCAAAAGGCTATTCACGAGAACAGGTGGAAGACCTTTATCAGCACATGATTACTTTACAACCTTTTTCGCAGTTGGAACTGGACACGATGATGGGACATTTCCGCGACTATATGACGCTTGGCGGCATGCCGGAAGTGGTGAAAATGTATATAGACAATGGGCATTTTGAGGGCACGCTTCATCTGCAACGCCAACTGCTCAAAGACTACGAAGAGGATATCTCCAAATACGCCAAAGAGACGGACAAGGCAAAAATCCTCGCTGTCTATAACCATATATCCGCCTTCCTTGCCAAAGAGAATAAGAAATACCAGATTACGAAAATTGCCAAAGGCGCACGAAACAGGGAGTATATCGGCGCGGTGGATTGGCTCAAAGAAGCCGGAGTGATCAATGTATGCTACTGCTTGAACAATGTAGAACTACCGCTCAAAGGCAACTATATCCCGGAGTCCTACAAGTTGTATTACCACGACACCGGACTGCTCATCGCTTCCTTGGACGAAGAAGCGCAAGAGGACTTGCGTGCTAACAAGAATTTCGGCACTTACAAAGGGGCTATTTATGAAAATGTCGTAGGCGAAATGTTGCGCAAGTCCGGCTATGAGCAGTTGTATTTCTACCGCCATGATAACCCATCCTTGGAAATGGATTTCTTCGTACGCGATGCCGATTCGTTGATCCCGGTGGAAGTCAAAGCCAAAGATGGTGCTACCGCTTCACTCAATAACCTCATAAATTGGGATTCATACCCGGATGTTCATTATGGTATCAAGTTGGGTTACAAGAATATCGGTTGGAATGGTGCATTTTATACCTTCCCTTACTTCCTCACTTTTATGATTAAACGATTCCTCGCAGAGTATAAGCACTAACCGTGAGACGCTATTTGGTACAAACAGCACTTTTGTGCTCATTTTTGGACGAATTATTCGCATTTTTAGCATATGTATCATTTTGCAGGCTGATTTTTTCAATGATATAGTAAAATGGTATAATTTTTGTAGCCCTCATATTGCAGTTTGAAACATAGCACTGGGGAGCAACCTGTGAGGGATAGGACTGAGAAGCAAAGATGCAAACAAGCATTACTACAGAGGGTTACGGCTCTCTGTTTTGCTTGTTTGCAGATTGCGTTCTATGGTGATAATGGCTGA
>CAMVHW010000120.1 GCA_947167395.1 uncultured Bacteroidales bacterium | reverse complement strand
AGAGGTCATCTTGGTGGTCGGTCAGGCCTTGGGGACGGAGCAGGTGATGGTGCCTGATCTGCGTGGATTGAGTCTGTTGGATGCTCGCTCGCTTCTTTTGTCTGTTCATCTGACTATGGGCACACACGTCTATGATATTGAGCCTACGGAAGAGACGGAGAGCAAGTATGTTGTGTATCAACAAAGTCCCATCAGCGGCAGCAAACTCCGTGAAGGACAGACTGTTAATGTATATCTGTCCACAGATATAGAGAAGGCAGCCACCATAATCGAAAGCGAAACAGAGGAAGAGTTCTTTTAGAGTATGGATCAAGAGGAGAGTTTATGGGAGCGTATGCGCTTGGAGGTGGACAAGGGTCAGTCGCCTTTGCGCGTGGACAAGTATCTGAGTGAGCATATTGCGTCAACGTCCCGCAATCGCATACAGAATGCCGCCGATGCAGGTCATATATGGGTTAATGGTAAGCCGGTGAGCAGCAACTACAAGGTTAAGCCCTTGGACGTGATACAGGTGCTCTTGGACCACGAGCCGCACGACTTCACCATCACTCCCGAAGATATACCTATTGACATAGTGTATGAAGACGAGGATGTGTTAGTAGTCAATAAGCAGGCAGGCTTGGTTGTTCACCCCGGTCATGGCAATTACGAGCATACGTTGCTACACGCATTGGCTTATCATTTTGAGCAGACTAATCACAATATAGATATGAACAATCCCGACATAGGTCTTGTTCATCGTATAGACAAGGACACGTCGGGTTTGCTATTGATAGCCAAGACTCCGGAAGCGAAGACGGATTTAGGTTGGCAGTTTTTCCATCACACCACCTTACGCACCTATCAGGCTCTTGTGTGGGGTACTTTTCGCGAAGAAGAGGGAACGGTGGCAGGTGCTTTGGCACGAGATTTGCGTGATCGTACAGCATATAGGATATATTCGCTGGAGGAGAACCCCAATGCTAAGGAGGCTATCACCCATTGGCGTGTAATAGAGAGGTTTATGTACGTCAGTTTGGTTGAGTGTCGTTTGGAAACGGGTCGCACTCACCAGATAAGAGTACATATGCAAAGTCTTGGTCACCCATTGTTTGCCGATGAGAAATACGGTGGTATGGAGATACTGAAAGGCTTGCCTACGCAGAAATACAAGCAGTTCATTCATAATTGTTTTGACTTATGTCCTCGTCAAGCACTTCACGCCAAGACCTTGGGCTTTAAGCATCCTCGCACGGGAGAGCAACTATTTTTCGACAGTCCTATACCCGATGATATGAACCGATTATTGAATAAATGGCGACACTATGGAAGTAACGAAGAAGATTCTTTGGGCTGACGATGAGATTCAGTTATTGCAGCCTTACCTATTATTTTTGAAAGATAAGGGTTATGAGGTAACGCCCGTATGCAGTGGTCAAGACGCTATTGACGAGTGTCAGCGGCAGCATTTTGACATTGTTTTTCTTGATGAGCAGATGCCCGGTTTGAGCGGGTTGGACACCTTGCAGGACATCAAACGTCTTCACCCCGAATTGCCGGTGGTTATGATTACCAAGAGCGAGGAGGAGAACATAATGGAGCAGGCTATCGGTCGTCAGATAGCCGACTACCTGATTAAGCCTGTCAACCCCAATCAGATTCTTTTGTGCTTGAAGAAACATATTCAGAGCACTCAACTTGTGGAGCAGGAAACAACGAAGAACTACAGGGAGGAGTTTGCCGACTTGAGTTATATGATTTCCACCGCTCGTACTTTCGAGGAGTTTGTGGCGATACACAAAGCGTTAAGTATGTGGGACATACGCTTGGCTGACACTCAATCACCTTTGCGTGAGAGGATCAGTCAGCAGTGGCAGAAAGCCAATAGCGCTTGGGCTAAATGGATAGACAAGAAATACGAAGAATGGTTTAAGGGCGGCAATCGTCCTCTGCTCTCCACGGATATATTCAAGCGCAAGGTGTTCCCATTGCTTGACGAAGGAAAGAAAGTGTTTGTAGTGGTTATCGACAATTTCCGCTACGACCAATGGAAAGTTGTTCAGCCTATGCTGAACGAGCATTTCGTTACAGATGAGGAGCAGGTGTATAGTGCCATTTTGCCTACTGCGACACAGTATGCCCGCAATGCTATCTTTGCGGGGTTGATGCCGGAACAGATACGAGAGATGTTGCCTGCCCTATGGGTGGACGAAGAGGAGGAAGAGGGCAAGAACCTGAACGAAAAAGATCTTATACAAAGCCAGTTGGATCGTTTTCGTAAGCGTTATGATTTCTCCTATTTCAAGATTAACGAGAGTGATTTCTGCGAGAAGATAACTCGTCAGATTAAGGGTTTGCGCACTCCGCTCAACATTGCTGTAATCAATTTTATAGATATGCTTTCCCACGCCCGCACCGACTCGAAGATGATGCGTGAGTTATGCAATAACGAGAGTGCCTACCGCAGCCTCACACAGTCGTGGTTTCACCACTCACCTACGAAGCGGCTATTCGAGACGATAGCCGACTGCGGTTATACTATCGTTTTGACCACCGACCACGGCACTATACGAGTGGATAATCCGGTGCAGATAATTGGGGACAGGAACACCAACACTAATCTCAGATATAAGGTGGGTAAGTCGTTGCAATGTCAGAGCAAGAATACTTTCACCATTACCCGTCCGCTGCAGGTGGGACTGCCTACACCTAATGTGAGCAGCAGTTATGTCTTCTGTACGGGAAATGACTTCTTCAGTTATCCCAACAATTTCAATTATTATGCTCAACTCTATCGCAATACGTTCCAGCACGGAGGCATCTCGATGGAGGAGATGCTTGTGCCGCTCGTTACCTTGTTACCTCGAAATTAGAGATAATGACGTTTGTCATATCTTTGCCCATCTTCAAAACGGACATTTCCGATAGTTAACACACAGATACAATTAAGGACATTCATCAGAATGTCCTTAATTTGTATATATCATTTTTATGTTGTACCTTTGCTTTATCTTAAAAAGTCAACCTCTTTCAGGTTTAGTCAAAGTCTGTGTTTCATAATTGTTATTGTTTTATATAAATTCACATAACGGTAATTTTCACATAATGGCATATACACAACAAAAGCGCGAACATTATTCACGCTTATTCTCTATTATGAGGTTCCGGAAATGACCCTTAGCCAAGAATAAACAATAACGTCCACGCCCGATATGCTAACCTTCCCACCCATATATGGGCGTGAACAGATAATACACACCCACGAGAACGCTTATTGCACTATCTTGTTTCGGGGGAAGAAATTTACCAGATTTCAAAAATTGTCAAAACAAGCGTCAATAACCGTCTATATTATGTAACCGTATTTTTCGTCTTGGGCTGATGACGCTCTGTTTGTTTAACGCTATCAGAGTCAGCGTTTCCGCGTTTAATGTCCCGGAAAAAGACTTATCACTTAATAGTTAAATAACTGCATACGAAATATAACATTAGGGCGTGTCAACAATCTTCAACCTATATTGTGCACGCCCTAATATCTATTAAAAGACAAATGAATTAGCAACACATTTGACCTATATTAACTCCGAGGAAATAGATAACGACTATCATAAAGAGACCCACGGTAATGGTAGCCACTACGGTGCCTATCACTTTTATACGCGGCAACCATTTGGTATTGCTCAGTCCCATTGTTTGGAGAGCCGACCAAACGCCATGGCTGAGGTGGAACCAAAGAGCCACCAACCAAACGATATAGAGAAGGCAATAAACGATGCCTTTCCAACCGTCTGTGAATAGTGCTGTAACTATCGCGCTACCGTCTTGCGGGTCGAACGCCGAGGTATGAATTTTCGTCAATTCGGCAAACTGCATTTTCCACCAGAAATTATATAAGTGGAGTATAAGGAAACCGAGGATAATGATACCCAATACGAGCATATTCTTCGAAGCCCAGTCCACACCTTCTTGTCTTGCTTCAACGGCATAACGGTCGTTACCGCGAGCACGACGGTTCTGAACAGTCAGCACAACGGCATAGAAGAAGTGAACAACTACGCCAAGAGCCAGAATCATAGTGCCTATGATAGCGTACCAGTTGGCACCCAACATAGAGCAAATCCAGTTATAGGCGTGAGTCCCGAAAATGGCATCAATAACGAGACAGAGGTTCATACTGCCGTGAAAGAGAAGGAACAGCACCAAGAAAGTGCCGGTTATACTCATAATGAGTTTACGTCCTACAGAAGAGTCTTTTAACCACATAGTATAGATAGAATTTTAATTTATTTATCGTCTGTCATAAAAAGCGGCGCAAATGTATGATTAAAAATTCGACAAACAATAATAATTCCTTCTTTTTTGCATTAAGGGGTTGTTAGTATCGTTTTATCAATCATAATTTCTTATATACAAGTTTGAAGAAACGGATTGCAGCCACCAAGTAGCAACTATTAGAAATAATATCGTTAGAGATCTCAAAGCCATAGTACGAAGATAAGGTAAGGCGGCACGGAGCAGGTCTAACTGACAATTAACCTCTGTTTTCAAGTGAAAGTAGGGATGAGTTATCGTATCTGAAATACCATATCCTATATAGTCTGACATAACCACGACATAACCTTTGGTAGAATTATTCCTTCTACGCTATTAAGAGTAGGTAGCATAGCACACAAAAAGAGCCCCAAACTTTAGTTTGGAGCTCTCAAAGTGGCGGCTACCTACTCTCCCACAAAACGCAGTACCATCGGCGTTGCTGAGCTTAACGACCCTGTTCGGAATGGGAAGGGGTGGGACCTCAGCGCTATA
>CAMVHW010000119.1 GCA_947167395.1 uncultured Bacteroidales bacterium | reverse complement strand
GAGAAAAAGAAATTCATCGCCGAGAAAGAGGCGGAATACAAAGACCTCTTCGCCAGCCCCTATCAGGCTGCCAATCGTGGCTATATAGACGACGTTATTGAACCGCGCAACACACGTGTTCGTATCATCAATGCCTTCGAGAAACTGCAAACCAAGCGACTCACCAACCCGCTCAAGAAACACTCTAATATACCTCTATAAAAACACTAATCGGGAGAGCAGACCAACACTCTGCTCCCCCGCCTATTTTTGATATAGAATATGATTTTTCTTGAAGTAACAAGCCAAACATGGCTCATCACCATCTTGGGATTCACTATCGTATTAGTACTCCTCTTCGTTTTCGTATTCATAATGAAAGGATTAGGAGCAATAATGCAATGGATTGAGAAAAAAGGGAACAAGACTGAACAGCCTGTCGTAGCACCCGTTGTTGCCGACAATAAGGTGGGGAACGCGCAAACAGACAACGACCTCGCTGCCGTTACTATGGCTCTGCACCTCTTCTACGGCATTCACGACATAGACGCACCTAAACTCACTCTCCACTCGCACCACTCAACTTGGAACGAACATACCTTCGGCATTAACAACCTCGACAGGTAACTCGCTCATAAGGCTATAAATAAAATAAGGACATAAGTCCGACAAACAAAAAAACAAATAATCAAACAAAAGATATGAAAGAATTTTCATTCAAAATCAACGGACAAGAGTATAAAACCACCGTTGAAGAAAAAGAAAACGGAAAAGCCGAAGTAACCGTTAATGGCAAGAAATATGACGTTGAACTCCCTGCCACTGCCAAGAAAGCAACAGCCGCAGCACCCAAAGCACACACAGCAGCACCCGCAGCAGCCAAAGCCGCTCCACAAGGCGGTATGCAAGTTAAGAGTCCCCTGCCCGGTAGCATAATCAAAGTGCTTGTCAGCGTCGGTCAGGCTGTTAAGAAAGGCGACACCCTCCTCACTCTCGAAAGTATGAAAATGGAGAACACCGTGGCTGCCGAATGCGACGGAACAGTTAAGCAAGTTGCCGTTCAACCCGGACAAAACGTAATGCAAGACGACCTGCTCGTCGTACTCGAATAATAGAGTTCATACTCAAACAAATCATTTTTATTGGGAATAATAAGAGATGAATGATATTATAGAATTTCTCCAAACAATGGGATTTATGAACCTCACATGGCAGCAAGCCGTCATGCTTTTGGTTTCATTCTTCCTCTTGTATCTCGCCATAAAGAAACAATATGAGCCGTTGCTGCTCTTACCTATTGCTTTTGGTATGCTCCTGACCAATCTGCCCGGAGCCAATATGTTCCACCAAGAACTATGGGATGCCTTCCTTCAACCTACGTTGGCAGACGGAGCAGCCAATCCCGCCTACCATTCCTATGGAACCATCCTCAAACACGGCGGACTGTTGGACGTTCTCTACATAGGCGTTAAAGCAGGCGTTTATCCCTGTCTTATCTTTATCGGCGTAGGTGCAATGACCGATTTCGGACCGCTTATCGCTAATCCCAAATCGTTCATACTCGGTGCTGCCGCACAATTAGGTATATTCATAGCCTTCCTTGGTGCCAACGCACTCGGTTTCTCTCCCGCCGAAGCAGGCTCAATAGGTATAATAGGCGGTGCAGACGGTCCTACCAGTATCTTCCTGACAAGTAAACTGGCTCCTCAACTGCTCGGTCCTATCGCTATCGCAGCCTACTCCTATATGGCTCTTGTGCCCGTCATTCAGCCGCCTATTATGCGACTGCTAACCACAGAGAAAGAGCGCAAGATAAAGATGAGCCAACTGCGTTCAGTCGGCAAGACAGAGAAGATAGTCTTCCCTATCGTCATCACCACTATTGTAGCTCTCGTTCTGCCGGACGCAGCACCTCTGATTGGCTGCCTTATGCTCGGTAACCTGATGAAAGAGTGCGGTGTGGTTGACCGCCTTAGCAAAACGGCTCAAAACGAGTTGATGAACATCGTGGTTATCTTCCTCGGTTTGACAGTCGGTGCAACGGCAACAGCAGGCACCTTCCTCACTCTCAAGACTCTCGGCATACTGCTGATGGGTATCATAGCTTTCTGCTTCGGTACGGCAGGTGGTGTGCTGCTCGCTAAGTTGATGAACCTCTTCTCCAAGGAGAAAATCAATCCGCTTATCGGTTCAGCAGGTGTGAGTGCCGTTCCTATGGCTGCACGCGTCAGCCAAATGGAAGGCGTGAAGGCCGACCCGAGCAACTTCCTACTTATGCACGCTATGGGACCTAATGTCGCAGGCGTGATAGGCTCGGCAGTCGCTGCCGGCGTACTCCTCACAATGTTAGGATAATAGCATAATGACGGACGTTTCCAAAACGTACGATAAATAGAACAAACGTTTCCAAAACGTACGATAAATACGATGTCAAGTTTTATAGTAGAAGGCGGCCATAGACTGCAAGGAACAATCACTCCCGCAGGAGCCAAGAACGAAGCACTGCAAGTTTTGTGTGCCACGTTACTCACAGAAGAAGAAACGGTTATTGACAACCTACCCGACATTCTCGATGTCAATAACCTCATCTCCTTGCTTGAGACTATGGGCGTTAAGGTCAGTCGCCAAGGCAGATGTTGCTCATTCCGTGCTGACCATATCGACACCGCTTACCTGCAAAGTGCTGATTTTCTCTCACGCTGCAATCGCCTTCGTGGTTCCGTAATGCTCATCGGACCGCTATTGGCACGACTTGGCAACGTAACGTATTCCAAACCCGGCGGCGACAAGATTGGTCGTCGCCGGTTGGATACACACTTCCAAGGACTGACGCAACTTGGTGCCACCTTCAAGTATCAATCAACAACACAAGCCTATACCTTTACCGCTCCTTCTATGGGACTGAAAGGCACGTATATGCTACTTGACGAAGCCTCCGTTACAGGTACTGCCAATATCATTATGGCTGCCGTGCTTGCCAATGGCACAACTACCATATATAATGCAGCCTGCGAACCTTACGTACAACAACTGTGTCGTATGCTGAACAATATGGGTGCCAAGATAAACGGTGTGGGAAGCAATCTGCTGACTATAGAAGGCGTTGAACGACTGCACGGCACCAAACACACACTGCTGCCCGATATGATTGAAATAGGCTCGTTCATAGGTATGGCTGCCATAACAGGCTCCGAACTGACTATCAAAAACGTGTCCTACCCTAATCTCGGCATCATACCCGACACCTTCAAACGATTGGGAATAGGTCTGCAACTACGGGGCGACGACATCTTCATTCCTCGCCAAGATCACTACGAGATAGAGTCCTTCTTGGACGGCAGCATACTCCACCTCTCCGACGCACCTTGGCCCGGACTAACGCCCGACCTGTTGAGCGTTATGCTCGTTGTAGCCACACAAGCAAGAGGCAGCGTACTCATACACCAAAAGATGTTTGAGAGCCGACTCTTCTTTGTTGATAAACTGATAGATATGGGCGCGCAGATTATCCTTTGCGATCCCCACCGAGCAGTCGTTATCGGACACGACCACTCTACACGACTGCGCCATAATAATATGACCTCGCCGGATATACGTGCAGGTATAGCAATGCTCATTGCCGCTATGTCGGCTGACGGCGTATCACGCATAGACCATATAGACCAAATCGACCGCGGATACGAACGCATCGAGCAACGCCTCAATGCACTTGGCGCACATATTATACGCGAAGAAGAATAAAAAAACAAGCCTTTACGCGAGAGGATGAATAATAGTCAGTCCATCACGCAGAGGAACAATAACTTTCTCCAATCTCTTATCCTGAGCCACTCGCTCATTAAATTTTCTTAACCCCTTGGTTTGCGCATCTCGGTCATACCTGCTATCCGCAATATGACCATCCCACAGGGTATTATCTGCTATAATCCACCCCTTCTCACTCAAAAGAGGCAAGACTAAATCCAAGTATGCCTCATACTCACGCTTATCACCATCTATAAAAACCAAGTCAAAAGCCCTGACCGGCAACTTGGGTATGACATATATGGCACTGCCTATATATAAGTCAATCCGCTGACCAAGAGGGCTTAAAGAAAGATTGTACCTTATTCTATCCTCCAACTCATCGTTCTTCTCAATAGTGAGCAGTCTGCCGTCCTCTTTCAGCCCCTCCGCCAAGCATAAAGTCGAATAACCTGTATAAGTGCCAATCTCCAATATATACTTAGGCTCAATCATCTTACTTATCATCGCCAACAAACGCCCCTGTATATGCCCTGACAACATGTGAGGATTAAGAACGTGTAAGTTGGTGGAACGAGTAATCTCATGCAAGTAATCGGGTTCTGGAGTAGAGTGCTGCTCTATATACTCTTGCAAATCAGTTATCATAACAAAAAGATTCTTTTTTGAAATAAAAATATACTATTTTTAATAAAAAAGGTCATTTTTGCTGCAAAAATATGTAGTTTTTTTTACACTTTGCAAGAAAAACATACTTTTGTGGCGCAATTTTTGTTGATATATAAGAAAGATATAATTGACCTTTATGGAAACACTTGATGAATTAGATCGCAAGATACTTAGTATTATCACTCGTAACGCTCGGGTTGCGTTTAAGGATATAGCAGACGAATGTGGCGTAAGTCGTGCCGCCATACACCAACGAGTACAAAAAATGTACGACACAGGTGTCATCATCGGCAGCGGTTACCAAATCAATCCCAAACTGCTCGGATACAGCCTTTGCGTATATGTTGGAATAACATTGGAGAAGGGCTCCTTGTACAATGCTGTCATTGCTGAATTGGAACAAATACCCGCAGTCATTGAAAGCCACT
>CAMVHW010000118.1 GCA_947167395.1 uncultured Bacteroidales bacterium | reverse complement strand
TTACGACTACATCCGTCAGGGCTTTTACCTCGGCGGACGTGTTTACGTAACTGACCACGGTGTAGTCGGGGTGTTGCTCTTTCCATTTCCTCAGGTCGGCAGCCTGACAACTGTCTGCCAAGCTGCAACCCGCCTGCGGGTCGGGAATGAGCACTTTCTTGTCGGGACAAAGGCACTTGGCTGTCTCTGCCATAAAATGAACACCGCACATCACGATGATGTCTGCTTGTGTCTTGGCTGCCTGCTGCGCAAGGGCGAGGCTGTCGCCTATGAAGTCTGCCACGTCCTGCACCTCGCCGCGCTGGTAGTAATGCGCCATAATGACGGCGTTTTTCTTTCGGCACAAGTCGCGTATCTCTTCCTGTATAGTCATAGGAAAAACGATTTAGAGTATCTCTTTTAGTATCTCGCTTACGGTGGGGTGGGGGAAGACCACTTGCTCCATCTCTGCCACTGTATAACCCATACGAACGGCAAACGAGGCGGCAGCCACGAACTCCGAGCAGGGATTACCTATCATGTGCACTCCTAACACGGTCTTGTGCTTGCTGTCGATAATCATCTTACACAAGCCTGTCTCGCCTTCGTTCTCGGCTACGAAACGACCGGAGAAAGCCATCGGCAGTGTGCGCACCTCGTGAGGTATGTCTTGCAAGTCTTTTTCCAACATTCCAACGCTTGCTATTTCCGGATTGGTATAGACTACCGAAGGAATGGCGTTATATGCAATACGCTGAACAGGAATCTGTTGCAGCATGTGTCCCACTGCCACTTCGGCTTGACGACTTGCCACGTGTGCCAACATAATCTTGCCTGTTACGTCGCCTGCGGCATAGACGTTCTTGAGGTTGGTGCGCATCATATCATTGACCACTATACCACGATTCATCTCCATATCGGTCAAGGCTTCCAAGCCTGTTATATTAGCGCGTCTGCCGACGCTGATAAGGACGTGTTCGGCTTCCAAGGTCAGTTTTTCGCCCTCGGCTGTCTGTGCCGTTACCTTGCCGCCGTCCAAAGACATCACTTTCGTGTCGGTGAGTATGCGAATGCCGCTTTTCTCGTATTTATCGCGTAAGATCTTAACAATATCTTGGTCGAGGTTGGGTAGGATGGAAGGCATAGCTTCCACCACTGTTACGGGTACGCCCAACTCGTGGTAGAGTGTGGCAAACTCCATTCCTATCACGCCGCCTCCCACGATAATCATTGACGCGGGCAAGGCGGTGGCTGCCAGTGCGTCGGTCGAGTCCCATACGGCGGGATTGTCTTTCACGCCCGGAATGGGTGGCACAAAATTGGTTGAGCCGGTGCATATAAGCAGGTTAGCGGCTTCGTACTGTTCGCCGCCGGCTTCAATGATTACCTTTTCATCAGTGCGCGAAACAACTTTGGCTGCAGCGTTGACCACGGTGCAGAGGTCGCTCTTCAAGCGTTGCTTGATACCTGCAACAAGTTTGCGCACCACTTTCTGCTTACGTTGTACCATCTTGCCGTAGTCAAACTCTACATCTTGTGCTGTAACACCGTATTTATCTGCGTGCTTGGCATTATAGTACTGCTTGGCACTATACAACAAAGTCTTCGTTGGAATACAACCTACGTTCAGACAAGTACCACCCAAAGTGTCCTTCTCAAAAAGAACCACTGCTTTACCGGCTTTCAACGCCTTTTCGGCGGCGGTATAACCCGCAGGTCCACCACCAATAACTGCTAAAAAGTACTGCATATTGAATATGATTTTTTAGAAAAATAAATATGTCTTAAATAATCTGCCGCAAAAGTACAATTATTTTCAATTTTGCAGGAAAAATGTGAGATTGACTGTTTTTTTTTGTTTCTTGGAATGAAATACAATCAATATGGTTTATAAGTTTATGGTTTATAGTTGAAAGAAGTTTAATAGTTTATAGTTGAAAAGTATTGTGGTAGTAACAAATAAAAAAAGTATGCGAACATCGTCACATACTTTTTTGTGGAGCATAGGAGACTCGAACTCCTCACCTCAACAATGCCATTGTTGCGCTCTACCAGATGAGCTAATACCCCATTATTTCTCTTACAACGCCGCAAAAATAGACACTCTAAACAATCTGTACAAATAAATTTTGAAAAAAATGCTTTTATGGCCTAAATCATAAATGGCTGTATTTTGGATTTATGTTTTGACTTTATGCGACAAACATATATTTTTGCGGCAATTTTTTAGAAGTAACGCAAGGTGAAAAACATCCGTAATTTTTGCATTATTGCACATATAGACCACGGTAAAAGTACCCTGGCAGACCGTATGCTTGAGATGACAGGCACGGTGGACAGAAAACAGATGGAGAACCAAGTGCTTGACGATATGGACTTGGAGAAAGAACGTGGTATCACTATCAAGAGTCACGCTATTCAGATGCAGTACTCTCTCAATTCTCAACTCTACACTCTCAACCTTATTGACACTCCGGGACACGTGGATTTCTCTTACGAGGTTAGTCGTTCCATCGCCGCCTGCGAAGGAGCACTGCTCGTGGTTGATGCTACCCAAGGCGTGCAGGCGCAGACCATCAGCAACCTATATCTCGCCCTCGAACACGACCTTGAGATTATCCCCGTAATGAACAAGTGCGATATGGACTCCGCTATGCCCGATATGGTGGAGGACGAGATTATCGACCTTCTTGGTTGTAAGCGTGAGGACATATTGCGTTGCTCTGCCAAGACTGGTGAAGGCGTGGAAGCCATTTTGAATGCCATCGTAGAGCGTATTCCCGCTCCGCAAGGTGACTCCGATGCACCGCTTCAATGTCTTGTCTTTGACTCTGTTTTCAACCCTTTCAGAGGTATTATTGCCTATTTCAAAGTCATTAACGGCACGCTTCACACCGGCGACCGCGTGCGTTTTGTGCAGACAGGCAAGGAGTACGAAGCCGATGAGATAGGTGTGCTCCAACCGCGCACAAGTGGCTCGACAGGTGCTATGACCGCCACGGGGGACGGACTGAGTAAGCGTAACGAACTGAAAGCCGGCAACGTAGGTTATATCGTTTCGGGTATCAAAACAAGTGTAGAGGTCAAAGTGGGCGACACCATTCCACACGTCAGCCGACCCTGCGAACAAGCCATCGAAGGTTTCCAAGAAGCCAAGCCGATGGTCTTTGCCGGTGTCTATCCTATCGAAGCGGAAGACTACGAAGACCTGCGAGCCTCGTTGGAAAAATTGCAACTCAACGATGCCGCACTCTCTTTCCAACCGGAAAGTTCGGTGGCTCTCGGATTCGGCTTCCGCTGCGGTTTCCTCGGACTGCTACATATGGAAATCATTCAAGAACGATTGGATCGTGAGTTTGATATGGACGTCATAACCACCGTCCCCAACGTCAGTTATAACGTCTATCTCAAAGACGGCACAATGAAAGAGGTGCATAACCCCGCCGGTATGCCCGACTTGACTGAGATTGACCGTATCGAAGAACCTTATATACGTGCTTCGGTCATCACCACAAGCACGTTCATCGGTCCGATTATGACACTATGTCTTAGTAAGCGCGCCGAACTGGTTAAGCAGGAGTACATCTCCGGCAACCGTATGGAACTGCTCTTCGATATGCCGCTCGGCGAGATAGTGATTGATTTCTACGATAAACTCAAGAGCATATCCAAAGGCTACGCCTCTTTCGACTGGCATACCAACGGCTTCCGTCCGTCCAACTTAGTCAAACTCGACATTCTGCTTAACGGCGAACAGGTGGACGCTCTGTCCACGCTTACCCACCGCGACAACGCTTTGGATTTTGGCCGTCGTATGTGTGAGAAACTCAAAGAGTTACTGCCTCGTCAGCAGTTCGACATAGCCATTCAGGCGGCTATCGGTGCCAAAATAATTGCCCGCGAAACAGTCAAACAGGTACGCAAAGACGTGCTTGCCAAGTGCTACGGCGGTGATGTGAGCCGCAAGCGCAAACTGCTCGAAAAACAGAAACGAGGCAAGAAACGTATGAAGCAAATAGGCAACGTCGAAGTTCCGCAAAAAGCCTTCCTCGCTGTCCTTAAATTAGACTGATACCCGATATTAATTTGACCTTGGCACATAACAAAAGGGATACTCGAAAGTATCCCTTTTGTTATTGTATTTATTGTCCGATATAGATAGAATCTGCAAGCAGGTAAAAAGTGTTTCCTTTTGTCGGAAAAATAAATTCAACTACTTTTGCGCCCGAAAAAGTCCGAAATAGTGCGAAACAATTTCGCGATAAATATGTAATCAAATACTATAAACAGATATGTTAGAACAAGAACTTACTCCTATAGTCCTTCAAGCCGTCAAGTCGTTGTACGGCGTTGAGGCTACCGAACAACAAGTACAGTTTCAAAAGACCCGTGCCGAATTTGAAGGACATCTAACCCTCGTCGTTTTTCCTTTCGTGAAAGCGGCTCGCAAAGCCCCCGCTCAAGTGGCAAGCGAGTTAGGCGAATACCTGCACACCCATTGCCCGCATTTAGTTGAGCGATACAATGCCGTGCAAGGCTTTCTTAACCTCGTTATAGCCGACTCCTACTGGCTCGAAACGCTGCAAGCGATTGCCGCTGACGAGCAGTATGGGCAGCAGCCGGATCGCAACCGACTGATGATGGTGGAATACTCATCTCCCAACACCAATAAACCGCTCCACTTGGGGCATGTTCGCAATAACCTGCTCGGTGCGTCCATTGCACGCATACAAGAAGCCAACGGATGGAAAGTGGTGAAAACCAACATCGTCAACGACCGTGGCATACACATCTGCAAGTCGATGTTGGCGTGGCTCAAATACGGAAACGGCGAGACACCCGAAACAAGCGGCAAGAAAGGCGACC
>CAMVHW010000117.1 GCA_947167395.1 uncultured Bacteroidales bacterium | reverse complement strand
GTTTGTGGTTAAGTCAGGCGATGATGATGATTACTTCGCTATGGGACAAGACAACACCGGCTCTTATCTCAACGCAGTGCCTGTTGAAGATGTGTTCAACGGCAAGATTGTCAATATGCCTGTTGCCGACCGTGCCGCCATTACCTGGATTCTTCGCGAATACCCCAATGGTGAAACGGCTATTATGACACAAAATGGTAAGTTCCTTAACGGTGCTGCCAGCGGAACTAACCTGATGCTGAGCGACTCGGTGGTTATGTGGACTTGGGATGCTGTGAATGGTTGCTACAACGAGGTAGAGGGGCAGACCACTCGCACATTCCTCTATCAAGCAGGTGCTTTCAATAAGTTCCGTTTCTATAATAAGTCAAGCATTAACGTAACCCCCTACTCGTCTGCTCCTATGTTGCTGACCGAGTATGTGGATGGTACGATTGAAGTGCTTCGTAATGGTTTGACCGCCGGCAAGATTGGTACCGTATGCTGGAACAAGCAATTGGTAGAAGTAGAAGGTGCTGTATTGTATGAACCTGAATATAAGGTTGAGGACAACAAGGGTGTAGGCTTTATCGAAGTTACCACCACAGACACCACAGAAGCAGGTAAGCCTTACGTCTTCCAAGCCGAGAGTGAAACCATTAGAGGTTTAGTAGTAGGTGATGCTGTTGCCGTAGCAGGCACCAACAACGGTCTGCACGGAACCTTCACTGACAACACCACTGTTCCTGAGAGCGGCGGCTATATCTTCTACGAGAACAAGATTCGTCCTGCTTCCAACAACTACGTTAACGCTAACCGTGCATACTTGGTTATGGAAGAAGTGCCTGACCGACCCGGTGGTGGTGACGCACCTGCTCGCCGTCGCTTGGTAATTGGTCGTCATATGGATACTCCCACCGAGTTGGATACTATGACCGTAAACGACAAGGCTACGAAGGTATTGATGAATGGTCAGATTTATATCATTCGCGATGGCAAGTGGTTTGACGTAACAGGTCAAGAAGTGAAAACGGTTCGTTAATCATATTTAGACAATCAAAAACACTATGAATATGAAACGCAATTATCAAACCCCGAAGGCAGACATTATGGTTCTGCCAAGGACTGCTATCCTTGAAGAAGTCAGCACCGGACCTTCAGTTCCAAATGTAGGCGGTGATGCACCGGCACGCAAGTCCTACTCTCCTCCTATGCCACAAGTGAAACTTTAAGCATAGGCAGTAATGACGACACAAGCCATCGAGTTTTGCTCGATGGCTTGTGTCGTCGTTTATGTAGTCAACTTATACTTGTCTAAAATCGTTATGATGAAATTAGTTTACATTGATACAGGATATGCTTTCTCTAAATCAAGTTGCAGTAAACTTTCTATCAAAGCCTTATTATTTTTTGTTTTGAACGCATTTTCAACTTTGTTTCCATTTCAATTTGTCAATATCTCTAATTCCCTCAGGAATTATAGGGTAAACTTGAAATAAATCATCAAGATACGAGCGTTGGTTAGCAAATTGAATGTTATATTGAATCCACTTATTCATAACTAAGAAATAGCTAAATCGCTAAAATTGCCTGCAAAAGTACAAAATGAAATGCTATATATACAAGCATTTGCGAATTATTGAAATACATTTTAATAAAACGTAAACAAGTGCGTTTTTAATCCCGAAGCGTGGTGTAGGTGCCGTCAATGTTAAGTCGTACAATACGCGACGGTTGAGCCGGAGTAAGGTCTGACTGCCGATAGCGACATACATAGTCCACATCGTTTAACAACGAAGACTCAATATCGGCAAAGCAAGTCGGTGAAGGATGTCCGCTTATATTGGCAGAAGTGGACACCAACGGGTGTCCCAAAGCGGCACACAGATCGCGAGTGAACGGCTCGCAGGTAAGACGAATACCTACCGAACCATCGTCTGCCAAAAGCGAGGAAGGCAAGTTATGAGCAGAAGGGTAAATAATGGTGGTAGGTCGCGAAACGAAGGAAGCAGAATCCACCTGAACAAAGGAAGTATGCACTGCCTGAACAAAAGAATCGGGAATATATTGTTGCAATGCAGTTAGGCTGTCCAATAGCAGAATTAAGGCTTTTGAGTCATCCCGTTGTTTGATTTGGTATATGCGTCTGACTGCAGCCTCGTTGGTGGCATCACAGCCCACCCCCCAAATAGTGTCAGTAGGATATAAGATTACCCCACCCTCTTTCAATGTCTTTAATGCTTCTGAAAAATCATCCAGCGAATATGCTTTCATATTGATATCCTTCTATGTACGAACCTCTACCTGCGTCTTAGATACACTCTTCGGCAAAAAAAAACTATCTCTTGATAAACCTTTCCGTATCACGGTCGAGGTCTTTTTCTCTCAGTGCCTGTCGTTTGTCGTAGTTATGTTTACCTTGTGCCAGTGCTATCTCCATTTTGGCAAGTCCGTTCTCGTTAATGAAGATACGCAGAGGTATGATTGTCTTACCCGTGTCTGCCACTTGTCGTTCCAGTCGTCGCAACTCACTGCGATTGAGCAACAGTTTGCGCGAACGCATCTCCTCGTGGTTGGAGTATGAGCCAAAACGATAGGGACTTATGCGCATCTGCTTAACCCACAACTCTCCGTTCTCAAAATGGCAAAACGAATCAACAAGCGAGGCTTTGCCCTCACGAATAGACTTTATTTCAGTACCATAGAGCACAATGCCGGCAGTATAACGCGAAAGCAATATATAGTCGAAACTCGCACGGCGATTAGATATGACAGGATTAGTTTTCATTGTTTCTCATCTATAAGTTTATACCCTTTGCCTCTTACTGAAAGTATATGAATGTTATGACATAATGTAAGATATTTACGAATACGATTGATAAAGACAGCCAAGGAGCGCGAAGCATAAATATCGTCAGTCCCCCATAGCGTTTGGAGTATATATGAGCGCAAGACCAACTGCCCTTTGTTCTGTATGAGCAACAGGAGCAGGTCGCTCTCACGTGCCGACAACTCTTTGTTACCCAAGCGATGACGTACGCCGTCAAACTCGATATTGTCAAAGGTAAAGGAAGTGGGCATATCGCTCTTGTCGTCCTTCTCCGTCAAGCGTATCAGAGCCTCCATACGAGCCACCAACAGTTCCATATCAGTAGGCATAACCACATAATCACTTGCTCCGTTACGATAAGCATACAGTTGCTCCTCACGAGACATTATAGGCGACACAACCATTATCGGCAAACGATGATAAATGCCAATCAGTTGCCGCGTGAGTTGCGAGGCTTGGTCGTCACTCAACATCGCATCTAATATACAAAGGTCTATGCTGTTGGTATGCGCTTTCGCCACTACTTGCGAAGGGTCAATCATCGTAAACACTTGATACCCCTTCTCACGCAAGTAATCACCTAATAGAGCAACATAACTCGGATCGTGATGACATATAAGAATAGTTTTCATAACAAATATATATAACAAAAAACGTGCCGTTTTGTTAATAAAAGCCAACAGAAAGATAAAAAAACATAAATAATTAGTAATCGTTTGTTGCAATAATGTTAAGAATTTATATTTGCCGCAAAATTAAGTGATGAACGAACGAGATGAAGATACTGGTCATTCTTACCGGCGGCACCATCACAATGGTCCGCAACGAAAAGACAGGAGCCTTACATCCTGCTGATAAAGAGACTTTTCAAGCCTTTGTTCCCGAATTATTTGCATCATCTATAGAGGTGGATATGCTGCCTTTTGAACCCTTGATAGACTCGTCGGATGTCAGTCCTGAGTTATGGGGTAAGATTGCGCATACCATAGAGCATAATTATGATCAGTATGATGGTTTTGTTGTTCTTCACGGAACTGACACTATGGCATACACAGCCAGTGCGCTGTCTTTTATGCTTCGCGGCTTAAAGAAGGCTGTTATCTTCACGGGCAGTCAGTTGCCGGTAGGTGTATTGCGATCGGATGCCAAAGAGAATCTGCTCACCGCAGTGGAGATTGCAGCAGCCAAAGACGAAAAGGGTAATAGTATGGTGCCGGAAGTCAGTCTTTTCTTTGAGGCTAAACTATTCCGTGCCAACCGCACCACCAAAAAGAACGCAGAGCATTTTGCCGCCTTCGAGAGTTATAACTACCCGGCCATCGCCAAAGCGGGAGTACATATAAGTTATCGCACCCCTTTGATTATTTACCCCCGACAAGACGCACATTTAGAGGTCTTTACCGGTTACGACAATCGCGTGGCTGTGTTGAAGTTCTTCCCCGGTATTCGTCAAGACGTAGTTCACGCCATTCTTTCCACTCCTTCACTTCGAGGTGTTGTGTTGGAAACCTACGGTTCGGGTAACGCTCCTTCGGCTAATTGGCTATACGAAGAGATACGCAATACTGTGGAACGAGGTGTGATAGTAGTCAATAAGACACAATGCAGCACCGGCAGCGTGGAGATGGGACGCTATGAAGTGAGTATCAACTTGTTGAAAGCAGGTGTATTGTCAGGATATGACATCACCACCGAAGCCTTGCTAACCAAGATGATGATTCTTTTAGGTGAGTATCCTAATGACACAGAGCGGGTTAAGCAACTGATGGAACGCCCCCTCGCAGGAGAGATGACTGCCGTTTAGCAGTGTCATAAAGTATTAAGTATAAGTCGTTTACCATTCCTCATTTGGAGTGGTAACGTTTTTTTTGTTTATATCGCTTGCGACATTATAAATATTGCCATACTTTTGCGTCGCAAACGATATTTATCAGGTAATAATTGATAAATGAAAGTTGAAAAGGAAAAAGATATGGAATACGAACAACTGAAATTGGAGAACCAACTATGTTTCCGTCTGTACACAGCAGCACGGCTCATAGTGAGTGCGTATCACCCGTATTTGAGTCAGTTGGGGATCACCTATCCG
>CAMVHW010000116.1 GCA_947167395.1 uncultured Bacteroidales bacterium | reverse complement strand
CTATCGCGACAAACGCGGCAATTGTATCCGCAGTATTTGGTGTTGATGGTACTATGGGAAAAGGATAATGAGCCTGTGTGCGACATAGGTAAGCGACTGATGTTGGACACCAACACGATAACTCCGCTGTTGCAGCGAATGGAAAAGGCGGGGATAATCACACGCACTCGCGGCAAAGAGGACACGCGCCAACGTATCGTTTCACTGACAGATAAGGGCAAGGCAATGCGCGAGCAGGCAAAAGATATTCCTAATTGCCTTATCAATGACTTGGGTTGCAAGATAGGTGATCCGAACGAATTGCTTGCTCTTATTCCTATATTAGACAAACTGAATGAAGGACTGAAAACAATAGAGAAGACAAAATGACCGAATATACACATCGTTATTCCATCACGGCTGCCGATATGGACACCCATTATCGTATGGTACCCGGAGCGGCATTACTGTACTACCAAGACTGTTGGGCGCGATATATGTCGTGTCTGCATCTGGCTGCTTTTGACGTGGTTAAGCGCAATTTGATGTGGGTGATTACCGAGTTTAATGCTTGGTTTGAAGCGGAGCCGGCACTATGGTCGGACGAGATAGACGTAACCGTTTGGAACAGCGAAATAAGTGCGATGAAATTGTATGCCGATTTTCGCATACATAAAAATGACGGAAGGGAGGTTGCGCACGGATATGGTTGTTGGACGCTATTGGACACAGAGGCTCATCGTCTGACACCTAATACGGAGTTGGCACCACAAATACCCGTCTTGCCGGAAATGACGGCGGCTACACACAGGAAGCAAGCCTTTTCTACAGAAGGCACTGCGTTACAAACCTTTGAGCATCGTGTCAATCCCATTAACCTTGACTTTAACGGGCACGTCAATAACCGCACGTACCTCTCCATAGCTATGCAATCGGCAAATGAGCAGTTTATGCGTACTCACGCTATTCGCAGCCTCACTATTCGCTGGCAGAAAGAAACTTTCCTTGGCGATACTTTGCAATGTACGTTGGTTGAATTCCCCGGCGATAAGGATGGTTCGGTTTGCCATTATTTGCATACCATACGTCGCAACGGCGAGCAGGTGGCTGCACAAGTGTATTCGGAGTGGGAACCGCAGTCCGTGCATAGTGATGTTTCGGAAAAAGCACAACGTGTTTAACAACCTAAATAAATCAAAACAACTATGAAAACAAGTACAAAAGTTTGGATGTGTCTTGCGGGTGTAGCACTCGTGGCACTCGGTGTACTCTGTATCATATACCCCGGCGATACGCTGTTGAGTCTTGCTTGGGTATTCGGTCTGCTCTTCTTTATGGGCGGTTGCACGGAGATGGCAACTTGGGCTGCCACACGCCGTTTTATGCCGCGTAGCGGACTTATGTTCCTCTCTGCCTTGCTGCAAATAGGTCTTGGCATTGTGATGGTTCTTCACCCCGTTCCGTTGATGGTTGCAATGCCTTTCATCTTCGCTTTCTGGCTGATGTTTGAAGGTATTAACCTTGCTATCAGTTCGTTCGACTTCAAGCAAGTAGGCTTCCGTCGTTGGTGGATTGTATGCTGCTTTGGTGTATTGGCAGCATGCTTCGGCTGCTACTGCCTTGTCAACCCCAATGTAAGTGTGGAAACAATCGCTTGGATAGTAGGTCTCGGTATCATTCTTGACGGTATCGGCAATTGGGTTAAAGTATTCATCGTCAATAAGGTGGAGAATCGTTTCGTGCGCCTTGGCAACAAACTGCGCGAGGTAACCGATATTGACTGGGAAGATGTGAAATAAACAGTAACGTTAAAAAAACATACAACTATGACAAAAGAAGAAGCATTAAAACAGTTCGCTATGTATGGGGCTGTTTGGTTTGGTAACAGTAAACAACACTTTGCTTTCTCGGCTTACTGCCGTCTGCAAGGTTGGAACAAACTCGCCGACAAATGGAAAGAGGAAGCAGAGGAAGAGTGGGACGAGGCAGAAGAGGTTCTCAACCGTTTGGTTGAGATGGGTTGCAAACCCGCTGACCTGCAAGAGGCTATGAAGACCATCGAGTTCCCGTTCTACGATGATCCGAAACAGCAGATTGAGTCCGACTACCAGCCCGAGGCTATCAAGATTATGAGCGAGTTGGCAGAGGCATTCAAGGATGATTATCCAACCAAGAAACTGATTGAGAAATGGATTGACGGTGAGAAAGACCACATGGCGTGGGAGGCTCAATACCTCTATCTCATTGACAAAATCGGTTACGAGAATTTCCTTATGGCGATGATGTAATATGGGAATATCTCGATTTTTACGGTGCATGCTTTGGACGGCATGCATCGTGCTAATAATCAATTCGTGTACAACTAAAACCGATAAAACTATGGCAACTATTTATGATTTTACAACCATCTCTAACAGAGGTAAAGAAGTGAACCTTGCAGACTATAAAGGTCAGGTGATACTGATAGTTAATACCGCGTCCAAATGCGGCTTCACCCCGCAATACGACGGGCTTGAAGAACTCTATAAAAAATACAAAGATCAAGGTTTTGTTATTCTCGGTTTTCCGTGCGACCAGTTCGCTAATCAGGAGCCGGGCAGCGATGAGCAGATTGAAGAGTTCTGCCGTATCAATCACGGTGTAACGTTCCCGCTGATGGCGAAGAGCGATGTGAATGGTTCAAACGCTAACCCTGTGTTTGAGTACCTCAAAGAGCAGGCACCAACGGAGGAGTACAACGGACTGAAAGCCAAAGCCACACACGCTATGCTCAAAAAAATAAGCAAGAGCGTGGAGAAAGACAGCGACATCCTTTGGAACTTCACCAAGTTCCTCGTTTCCAAGGACGGCAAGACCATTCAACGCTTCGCACCCGTAGCCGAACCGAAGGACTTCGAGAAGAATATCGTGGCTGAATTGGCAAAATAAGACATAAATAACCTATTTACAACAGACTAAATTGTAAATAACGCTATGAATATAAAAAGGGGAAGGGCTACACTCTTCTCTTTTTTATATCTATGTTACAAGTTCATCTATTATTACGGAAAATATCACAAAAAGTCATAAAAATACCTAACAAAAGTTACATTTTGTAACTTAGCAAGTTTTTCTTTTCTTTCAGCCACTGACATTACGTTCTACTATACGGCAGCCGATGGTAAGAGTGTAGATGCCAAGTCACGAGACATACAGATATGGCTGATGGTTGTTTCTGCTGCTCAGGACTCATTTTTGGTGGAGAAAGTGACAGCGGGATATGGTTATGATTATATCTCCAAGTTTCTCTATGATTCCGACACTCAAAAAGCAGGCACACGAGTATATAACGGTGCATTGGCAACCGAAGCCACCACGGCTTCCGACCCTTATAAGTAACAATACATTTTCGTGGCGAGCAGGCAGGCGTTCACGAGGCATACCTGTAACTCACCTAATAACACAAAACAAAAAATCCTATACAAAGGAATTTTCTATATCTTGCAAAACCAACACATATACAATCTTTTAGGTATTAAGATACAATAATCTAAAAGTAGTGCCATTTTTTTTTCAAGTAAAAAAATGGCACTATTTTTGCTGCGCGAAACACAAAACAAAAAAAGAATGAGAAGACACATTTATGCTATGTTACTGTGTATGGTAACATTGATAGCAATGATGATGACGAGTTGCAAGAACAACGTCGAGTCGGTTTCGGGTCAATATACATACTACATCTCCGGCAATGTAACTCGCTATATGCCGAGTGAGATAGAAGAAGGCAACAAAATTGACACACTCATACACGATGCGTTAGATGCCGTTACTATAAGCCTCAACAACGAGTCGGGACAGTTGGAAATAATCAATCGGCACAGCGACGAAAACGACGAACCCTTGCTTTTTGTTTTCACTTCTCTCAAAGGCGATGTGTATAACACCACCGGCAGCATAGAAGGCAAGAAACTGACTATTGATAACTTCACAAGAACGGTCAAGGCAGGCGGCGTAGAATATGGAACAGACATAAACGGCTACGGCGAACTGTATGACAACACTATCGTCATTGCACTGCACTACGAAGGCACATCGCTGAACGGAGAAAGCACAATAGAAGGAAACGACATAACCTGTGTGGCAAAACGTAATTGATATGAAAAGGGTTGGTTGGTTATTATTGTGCAGTCTGTTGATATGCGCCTGCGGTAGAGAGCATAAGAAGCAGGATTTAACACCGGTTAAAGTCAGTACCCAAGTGATAGATACCATTACGGTTGTTGCCGTTCATACGTATATGGGCGAATTGGAGGACAAAAACAGTTTTGCGGTCAGTTCGTCCATAGTAGGTAAGGTTAAGCAAGTTTTGGTACATAACAACGAGAAGGTCATCAAGGGGCAAGTATTGATAGAGTTGGACAATACACAGCAGTTGAACACTTTGCAAACTGCTCGTGCCTCACTCTTGCAAGCCGAGGACGGCTATGCCAGAGCCAAAAAGATGTACGACAACAAGGGCATAGCCGAGGTCAAACTCATAGAAGTGGAGACCCAACTCAATCAGGCACGCTCGTTGGTAGCCATAGCCGAGAAGGAACTGCAAAACTGCACTATTACAGCCCAACAAGACGGCATCGTTACCGAACTGAAATGCCAAACGGGGCAAATCGTCATTCCGGGTGAGGTACTTATGCGTTTGATTGGCAATCAACAGATGGCGGCAAACATCAGCATTCCGGAAAAAGATATTTCCTCTATTCATATAGGCGACAAAGCAACAGCCGAAATACCTGTATATAAAAACACAACAATGGAGTGCAGAGTGACGGAGATTAGCCTTATCCCAAATCGTTTGTCCCATACATACGATGTTAAGTTGATCCTTACTGACAAGAGCGACATAGTCTTACTGCCCGGTATGGTGTGTCGTGTTCAGTTGAGCAGCGATATGCGCAAGGGCTTTA
>CAMVHW010000115.1 GCA_947167395.1 uncultured Bacteroidales bacterium | reverse complement strand
TAGGTACCGAACTCTGTCACGAGGGCAAACACCTTGCCGTGTTGGCTATCGACCCTTCTTCGGAGCGCAGCAAAGGGTCTATCTTGGGCGATAAGACCCGTATGAACGAACTCTCCACCGAGGCAAACGCTTTCATACGCCCTTCTCCGTCGGCAGGCAGCCTCGGAGGTGTGGCACGGAAGACAAGAGAGACCATAGTGCTGTGTGAAGCCGCAGGCTTTGACACTATACTGGTGGAAACGGTGGGAGTGGGACAAAGCGAAACGGCTGCCCACTCGATGGTGGATTTCTTCCTGCTGCTGCAAGTAACGGGTACGGGCGATGAACTGCAAGGCATAAAAAGAGGAATAATGGAAATGGCAGACGGCATAGCCATCAATAAGTGCGATGGCTCCAACATAGAGCGCGCACAGGCTGCCAAAGTAAGTTTTAAGAACGCTCTTGCCCTTTTCCCGCCAACTGATTCAGGTTGGAAACCGTATGCGGAAACCTGCTCATCGATTGACAAGACAGGCATAATGAACGTATGGAAAATGGTGGAAGACTATATTGCCTTCACTCGCCAAAACGGCTATTTTGACTATCGCCGCACTCAACAAGCCAAATACTGGATGTACGAGACTATCAACAGTGCGCTGCTGAACGATTTCTACCAACATCCCGTGATGGAAAGACGAATACAAGAAATGGAACAACAAGTACTTAACAATCGTATCAGCAGTTTTATTGCTGCCAATCAGTTATTGAGCGAATATGCCAATATCCAAAACAAATAACAGTGTCAAGAAGACCGTTACTCCTCGTAAGGTGGGAGCCAACGATATGGGTAAGTTGCCGCCTAACGCCTTGGATATGGAGGAGTCGGTATTGGGTGCGTTGATGTTGGACAAGGAAGCCTTTACCAATGTGAGCGACCTGCTTCGTTCCGACTCGTTCTATAAAGACCAGCATAGATACATCTATGAGGCGATAGTGGCATTGGCAGTCAAGGACCAACCGATAGATATGTTGTCGGTGGTGGAAAAACTGCGTCAGTTAGGGACATTGGAGCAGGCGGGTGGTGTGGCATACATAAGCGAACTCACTCGCCGCGTGGCTTCTACGGCTCACTTGTATTATCACGCGCAGATAGTGGCACAAAAAGCCACAGCACGCGACCTCATACGTATGGCGGCTGACATAGAGGAGAAAGGCTATGACGAGACGCAGGACGTGGAAGACCTGTTGCAGGAAGCCGAAGCACAGATATTCTCTATTGCTCAACGCACGCAGAAACGTGACGTAACGCAGATTGACCCTGTCATCTCCGAAGCCTTTGAGCGTATGCGCAAAGCCTCGCAGCACGACGGTAAGATAAGCGGTATTCCGTCCGGCTTTACCGACTTGGACAAGATAACCAGCGGCTGGCAAAAGAGCGACCTTATTATCATTGCAGCCCGACCGGCTATGGGTAAGACGGCGTTCGTCTTGTCAATGGCAAAGAACATTGCGGTCAATTATCATATACCGGTAGCGATGTTCTCGTTGGAGATGTCTAACATTCAGTTGGTTAATCGTCTTATAATGAACGTGTGTGAGATACCGGGTGATAATATACGTAACGGCAATCTCAGTCGCGACGAGTGGAACCAGTTGGACAATAAGATAGGCGAACTGACCGGTGCTCCCATCTATGTGGACGATACCCCCGCCTTGTCGGTTTTTGAGTTACGCTCCAAGGCCCGTAAATTGGTAAGAGAAAGGCAAGTGCAACTCATTATAATCGACTATCTTCAACTGATGAACGCCAATGGTGTCAATTTTGGCAGTCGTGAGCAAGAGGTGAGTATCATTTCGCGTAATCTGAAAGCCCTTGCCAAAGAGTTGGATATACCCATAATAGCCCTGTCGCAGTTGAACCGTAGTGTGGAGACACGCGGCGGAACAGGTATAGCCGGCAAGAAGCCTCAACTGTCCGACCTTCGTGAGTCGGGAGCCATAGAGCAAGACGCAGACATAGTATGTTTTATCCACCGTCCGGACTACTACGGCATAACCAACGACGACAAGACGAGCAAGAGCCTTGTGGGATTGGGGCAGATAATTGTGGCTAAGCACCGTAATGGCGCCACCGACGAGATATGGCTTCGTTTCCGCTCACAATTCGCCAAGTTCCAAAACGAAGATGACTCGCTGTCACTTAATGAGATGGAGAACGCTTACGTGGCTTCGGCATCTAAAATGAACACAATGTCGCCTACGCAATCCGCCACAATGTCCCCCGAAGGTGCAAGGCTGAACAACGATGTTCCATTCTGAAAAATATGAAAACATTATAAACAATATATTATGCAACGCACAACAATTATAGATGCTCTCTCGAGCACCGAGTTAGACCGACTCATCAATGTACGCGGATGGGTACGCTCACGCCGCGGAAACAAACAAATCAGTTTCATAGCCCTTAACGATGGTTCAACCATAAAGAACATACAGATAGTAGCCGACCTGAGTAAGTTCAGCGAGGAGCAACTCAAGCCTGTAACTACCGGTTCGTGTATATCGGCAACAGGTATGTTGGTTAAGTCGGAAGGCGCAGGACAGTCGGTGGAGATACAACTGACCGAATTGGAAGTGTATGGCACTGCCAATCCGGAACAATACCCTTTGCAGAAGAAAGGGCTGTCGATGGAGTATCTTCGCACCTTGGCTCACCTGCGTCCGCGCACCAACACTTTCGGTGCAGTCTTCCGCATACGCCACCACATGGCTATGGCTATCCACTCCTATTTCCACCAACACGGCTACTTCTATTTTCATACTCCTCTCATTACCGAGTCGGACTGCGAAGGAGCCGGACAGATGTTCCAAGTAACAACCAAAGACCTCTATCGTCTCAAGAAAGACGAGCAGGGTAAGATAGACTATTCCGACGATTTCTTCGGTAAGCAGACAGCATTAACGGTCAGCGGTCAGTTGGAAGGCGAATTGGGTGCATTGGCATTGGGTAAGATATACACTTTCGGTCCCACCTTCCGTGCGGAGAACAGCAACACACCGCGCCACTTGGCTGAGTTCTGGATGATTGAACCCGAAGTGGCTTTCATCGACAAAAAGGAGTTGATGGACATTGAAGAGGACTTTATTAAGTATTGTGTCCGTTGGGCATTAGACAACTGCAAGGACGACCTTGAGTTTCTCAATCAGTATGTGGATAAAGGTCTTATCCAACGCTTGGAGAGCGTGGTGGATACAGAGTTCGTCCGCCTGCCTTATACCGAGGGTATTAACATACTGCAAGAAGCCATAAGGAATGGCAAGAAGTTTGAGTTCCCCTGCAACTGGGGTGATGACCTCTCGTCGGAGCACGAGCGTTATTTAGTGGAAGAACATTTCCGTCGTCCTGTTATTATGACCGACTACCCCAAGGAAATCAAAGCCTTCTATATGAAGATTAACGAGGACAATAAGACCGTGCAGGGCACCGACGTGCTCTTCCCGCAGATAGGTGAGATCATTGGCGGTTCGGTTCGTGAGGAGAGTTTAGACAAACTCAACGCTGAGATTGAGCGTCGCCAAATGGACACCACCAACCTATGGTGGTACTTGGACACACGTCGTTTTGGCTCGGCTCCACACGCAGGCTTCGGTTTAGGCTTTGAAAGACTGATGCTGTTCGTCACCGGTATGCAGAACATACGCGATGTTATTCCTTTCCCGCGTACTCCCAAGAACGCTGAGTTCTAATCATTACTGAATAATTACCAAATTCATATACTTATGAAACATTTATTTACCACCCTTGTTGCTTTTCTTGCACTTGTTCCCTTATGGGGACAAACCTCCCTGCGTGGTAAGGTTGTGTCGGAAGATGAGCAAAAGAGCATTTCGGGCGCAGTCATAACTCTCGGCAACCAAAACATATCAGCCTTCACCAATGAGAACGGCGAGTTTCAGTTCTTATTCATCACCGCCGGTGACGAAGAGGTGATAGTGGAAGCGGAAGGCTATGTAGCCACCGTGGAGTTGGTGCAGATAGAAGCCGATAAGGTCAACGAGATGGAGCCTATAATGCTCAAGTCGGACATAGCCCAAGAAACGAAAGACGAGGTGCTGCTCAACATAGCCGACCAAGACCTTGTGGACGACGAAGGCAGCAGCCAAGAGCAGTCGTCGATAACATCCTCGTCCAAAGACGTGTTTAACACACTCACCTCATGGTCGTGGTCCACTGCCCGCTACCGCAATCGCGGATACAGCCAGACATACGAAACCAATTATATAGAAGGTTTGTCGTTCAATAGTGCTGAACGCGGTCAGTTTAATTTCTCTGCCATGGGCGGTCTTAACGACGCTTCACGCTATAAGGAAACAACCAATGCTATTGAGGCAACTAATTTCTCTTTCGGCGGATTAGGCAATGCCACCAACTACCTGATGAATGCCACCCGCTATGCACAAGGGTGGAAAGTGGGACTTGCCGGCACCAACCGCAACTACAAAGCCGCCGTGCGTGCCACCTACGCTTCAGGGCTGTTGAACAACGGCTGGGCTTTTGCGGGTCAGTTGGCTTTTCGCGGCTCACCTTATATCAATAAGAAAGGTATTATAGGCGAGGGTATAAGTTATGAGTCGTTCGGCTATTTCTTCACAGCCGAAAAGATATGGAACGAACACCATCGCTTGGGACTGATTACTTTTGGCGCACCTACTTCACGCGGACAAAACTCGGCTCTCACACAAGAAGTGTATGACCTGACCAACCAATACAATAAGACACAGTGGGGCTGGAATAACTACAATCCTTACTGGGGCTATCATAACGGCGAGATGCGCAACTCGCGTATAGTACACTCCTACGACCCGACCGTGATAGCCACTTATAAGTACAAGATAGATAATCACCAACTGCTGAACATAGCATTGGGCGGACACTATTCGTTCTACTCCAACTCCGCTCTCAACTACTATAACGCACCCGATCCGCGTCCCGACTATTTCCGCAACCTG
>CAMVHW010000114.1 GCA_947167395.1 uncultured Bacteroidales bacterium | reverse complement strand
CACCCTAACACCACTGATGGCAGCAAGATGAAGATTGAGTGGGCTGTGGATAAGAAAGGCAATGCGGTCAGTCTGCCCGGTATCGATTTCATAAAGATACAGACGGGTACGCATCAGCAATGCGGTTGGATAGGTGAGATATCGACGGAGGTGTCCGGCGCGGAAGACCTGCACCCTACTGCCACCATTCCTACTCGCATTGATGAACAGAAGGTGGTGAGCCGCCAACGCAAAGTGATGAAAGACGGCGTGATGTATATAGAACAAGACGGCGTAGTCTATACGCTGACAGGAATAAAACACTAATTATCAATAATAAAAATTAACACATTATGAGAAAACAGTTTCTTTTGTTTGTTGCTTTGGCACTCAGTTGCCTTGGCGGCAAAGCCGTGGCTGATGATTATCTGATGCCACAGTGGGGGTATGTGACCCAGACGGTTTCAACCGGAAATCCCATCGTCTTCTATGACAATGCGGGAACCGGTAGTTTCGCATCATCTACATTCTATTCCCAAGCAGCCGTGGTTTTTAAGCCTGCGACTGAAGGTTACTCTATAAAAGTAACATTTGAAAATTTAGAGTTATATAATTATAACCATAGTGCAACAACAAGTTATAAGTGCTACTTAAAAGTTTATGACGGCACTTTTGCAGAGAGTTCAATGACAAGTTGGCCTACATCCGGTAGTTATATTTCCGAATTTCCTGATAATGATAATGTAATAGGCTACTACAAGGGTGATATTACCGTCAATCCTATGCCTGTGCTTATTTCATCTGCGGCTGACGGTTCAATCTCGTTCTGCTTTTATGCAAAAGATCCATCCAGTACGGCTTCTCCCGGCTGGAAAGCCACTGTGGAAGAAATACTATTGGAGAGTATGACCGTTACGGGTGCAGCAGGAAAGAACGACTTCGTGAATGGTGAGATATGGACAGGTAAGAGCAATGTGGCGATGGCAGGCTTCGGTATCACCACCGAAGGCTATTCATCGCCGGACAAACTCACTGCCTTCACTTTCACTTGCGACAACGCTGCCGTGCTTGACCCGACCACGCTGAAACTATATGCCGGACAAGCCGCTTCGACTTCCGCTTTGACGGAGATTGCCGGTACAATCACCGAATCGGCAGGCGTATATACTTATACACTGACCGAGCCGCAGGTATTGGGTAACGGAACGAATAACTTCTGCTTGGGCGGTAGTATCCTTGCTTCGGCTGCTTTCAATGCTACAGCCAATGTGCAAGTAACGGGTATCACCACTCTTGGAGGGTTCACCACCTTCACTTCCGCCGCTGCCACCACGATGACCGTACAACCGATGTATTTGATGACAGAGAATGCCACCTATACAATCAATCAGGAAACCAATTTCTATGACGAGGGCGGTCCGGAAGGAAAGGTTATAAAAGGCTTCAGCGGCAAGACCGTGTTTGAACCCGCCACAGATGGCAAGAAAGTGGTGTTCACCTTCAAGTCCATCAATGTGTTCTACACCGACTATGCAGCCAACTCTACCGGTTATGTGGACTTTATTAAGGTCTATAACGGCAACTCCACCGACGAAGCCGACTTGCTTTGGCAGATTACGCAGGCACAAGCAACCTCTACCTCTGATATCGTGATTCGCAGTACGGCGACAGACGGCAAACTGACCATCACTCACCAATGTAACATCTCCTACGACTCTAACTTGAAAGACGGTTGGACGGCACTCGTAGATGAGTTCACGCCACAAGCGATGACCATCAGCGCAGCCGAGAACAGTAAGGTTACAACCAACGTGGCAGCAGGCACAGAGAAGGTGCAGTTAGCATCTATCCATTTTACCACAGCCAACACCGAACCTGCCCTGGCTGTACAGAGCCTGGCTCTCAACACCAACAACACCAATGAACAAATCAGCAAGTTGTATCTCTACTACACCAAGGAGAACACATTCGCTACCACCAACCTGATAGGCGAAGCCGAAGTGAGCGGTAACGCAGTAGTCATTAACGCCACCAACGAAGTGGCTTTCCGCGAGGGGGACAACTATCTATGGTTGGCAGCCGACATAGCCACCACGGCTATGAACGACCAAAAAGCGGACGTGGTACTGGAGAAACTGACCTTCACCAATAGCAGTGAATACACCGCTTTCACTAATGTTACAGGCGGACTGACTATTGAGAACAAGGCTGTTCAGGATTGCGGTTCGCAGACCATCTATGTGCAAGGCGAATGGCAATACACGCATACCGTGGCAAGCGAGTACAGCACTAAATACAAGGCAGATAACTGCGAGCAGACAATGATTTTCAAACCTATTCACGCAGGTAATGTCATTCAGATTGACTACACAGACTTTGATGTTTATTATGCTGCTTCTTCTTGGAGTACTCGTGCTAAATACATCATCTATGCAGGTGAGGGAACGAGCGGCGAGAAACTATGGGAGTTGGACGCGAACGGCAAACAGCCTACACAGATTCGTTCTAATGCAGCCAACGGAGCAATAACCATCGTCTTTAATCCGAATACCACTTACTCATCCAATACCGGCAACGGTTGGCACGCTACCGTAAAGGAGTACACGCTTCAAAACATGTCGCTTACAGCCACATCCGTTGAGCAGGCAAGCACCAAACTCGTTAAGTTAGGCGAAGAGAAAGCCGCATTGCTTAACCTCAATATAGAGACCCTCGGTACGCTCAACCCGCTGACCCTCAATTCACTTACTCTTGACCTCAAAGGCAGCGAAGCCAACTTGAGCAAGGTCTATCTGCTGCAAGGCACGACCGTTGTGGCAGAAGCCACAGCCGCTGCCAACTTAACGCTGACGCTCACCACGCCCGCCGAACTTGTGGAGTATGACAACAACTTCTCTATCGCAGCCGATGTGAAAGCCGATGCCACTATCGATGCCACCGTCGATGCAGCCCTCATTTCCTTAACGCTCGGCAGCCTCAACTTGCCTATCACGGACGGCGACCCCGAAGGCGCAAGAACGATTAAGAACGTGATGATAATCCAAGCCGGCGACAACGGAACGGTAACCATAGGTGAGAACAGCCTGATGTTCTACGACGATGGCGGTGCTGACGAACAATACACGTCTAATTTTGAGGGATATGTAACCTTTAAGCCTGCCGATGCGGGTTATGCGGTTGAACTCGTGTTCAAGGATTTTGACATAGCATACCTCTCCGGTGATCCTTTCCATATCTTCTATAGTGATTCGTACGATTCGGAGGCTACACCAAACAAGAAATACGGTATGTACTCCAAACCAACAGAGAATGAGAACGTCATATCCGCTGCCGAAGATGGCTCTATTACCGTTTATGTCAAGATGCCGAGCAGCCGTATGCGTGGTTTTGAGGTGGAAGTGCGCCAACACTTACTCACTCCGTTAGTAATTGACAATATATCAGTTACGACCTTAGCACCTGCAGAAGCAACCAAGGGTACAGGTGATATTCGTATGTTGCAGGCAGCCGTTACCGTATCGGGCGACCGCACTCCTATAACCATTACAGGCTTTGAGCAGACTGCAAGCGAACTGCTTATAGACCGTCATATCTATGCCACAGGTCATTCAACCACCTTCTCTACTGCTAATGAATTTACCAACACCTATGTCATCAACGAGAATGGCATTTACTATTTCTGGTTCGTAGGCAGTATCGACTCAGATGCTGAAGAGGGTGACGAGGTAACACTTCAACTAAACAACGTTGTTTGCGGAGAAAATAAGTTTGCTCCCGAAACAGCAGTTACTGCCTCTATTGATGTGGTTAGCGGTGCGCATGGTTACTACCAAATAGGTGCAAGTAGCGAGGCTGATTATCCTACCCTGACAGATGCCCTGACAGCCATAGCAAACATTGGTATGGACGGTGCAGTAACGCTCGCTGTTGAGAACGGCACATACACCGAGCAGGTAACTATACCCGTCATTAGCGGTGCAGGTGCTGCCAACACTCTTACCATACGCTCCATCAGCGAGGACTACAACGATGTATTATACCAATTCTCCGGGGCAACACTGACTAACAGCAAAGGTGTCTTCACTATTAACGGTGCTGACTATGTAACCATAAAGGGTATTTCCTTCACCAGCACCTATACAAGTAACCAAACTCCTACTTTGGTAGTCGTTAATAATGCTTCCACACACCTTACTATCGACAACTGCCATTTCTATGCAGACCGTCAGACAGAATACTCCTCTCGTCTTGATTTACTCTATTTGGACGCAAGCAGCAACTTGTATAACAACGATTTTGTTCTTACCAACAGCGTCTTTGATGGCGGCTATATGGCTGTGAACGTCAAAGGACACCAAGCCGCAGCGGACGATTTGCAACAGAATATGCTTATTCAAGGCAATACCTTCCGCAATCAAGGTAAGCAGCAAATATATGGCGATGCAGTAAGCAACCTACAAATACTGAATAACACTTTCCGTATGGAAGTAACGGCAAGCAACCAATATGCAATCGATTGGCTATTGGTAGGCAATACGGCTATGATTGCCAATAACGATTTCCTCTTTACCACACCCGCAACCAGTTCGCAGGCTTCCTGTCCTGTTTATCTCAGACCGAATACTTATCAGGATTTATACAATGCCACAATTTGCATCATTAACAACGTAATCAATGTGCAGAATGCGGGAACGTATGCAAGTTATGGTATCAACTTCAATTCCAATATGCCGAAGGTATTGCTTGCCTACAACACGATAGTTACGAAATGTGAGGGAACTGCTTCCTCTCCGTTCTATTTCAATGTAAAACCGGCAGCAGGCTCACGCTTCGTCAACAATATCTTCCAAGCCGCAAGCAAAGGTTATGCCGTGCGCTATAAGAATGCTACCGTTGCAGACAATGTTACATACGAGCATAATATCTTCTATACGCCTGAAACAACTTTCGGTATGCCTACAGCCAATTTCGGCACTTTTGCAGATTGGAAGACCGCCATCGGAGCAACCGACGAACAAGCCAACCTCAATGAGGCTGTGGTGTTCGCTTCTGCCAATATACTGGTCAGCTCTTGCTGCCTTCGTATATCAAACCAT
>CAMVHW010000113.1 GCA_947167395.1 uncultured Bacteroidales bacterium | reverse complement strand
TGTACCGGCGTATGCAGCAAGGGTAGCCACGTTAGTGGCTGCGGTGGCTTGCAACTCACCGCTCTTCATAATAACCGTACCACCGGCGTTCATAATAGCCGCAGCATTGTTAGCGGCAATGGCTTGCAGCAGACCATCGTTCAGCGTGAAATTACCGCTTACTACTTGCACTGCCATTGCACCTTTGGTATCAGAAGCAGCCGTTGCGGCAATCGTACCGCGGTTCATAGTGAGCGCACCGGAGGTAACGCGTACAGCAGGCATATCGTCAGCAGCCTCAGCAGGTGCAGACAGGGTGATTTGACCAATCATCTTGCTGTCTATGATGGTCAGGTTACCGCCTGCAATGTTAAGAAGAGTAGCCGTATTGGAACTGAGCACTTTGCCGTTCAGATCCAAAGTGAAGGTCTTGGTGGTGATGTTCTGCGTAGCAGTCAGAGCGATGTCGCGGCGCAGTTGGAGCGTAGCGTTGGCAGGAACAGCATCCAAAGCCTCATCTATGGAAGTATAGTTGGTTTTTGCGTTGCCGTTGATGACCGTAGCCACTACTCCGGCGGGTACATCCTCTTCCACTATGGCTTTCACAGGCACTGTAAACGTAACACCACCTAAAGAAGACACAGTGAGATTAGTTGTATAATTTCCTTCTGCTCCTGATGGTTCGCGAGTGAAAGTAACAGGAATAGTTATCACATTATCGCTGAATGTGGCATTTCCGAGTGAGAAAGTACAACCGGCTGTGTCAGTAACATCTATTGTCGGTGAAATGAAATCACTGATAGAGGTAGCATAAGAAGTAGAAACAGTAACATTCCATGTCTTGCTTGTTTCGCTTAAATAAACCGTTTCAACGCGTCCACTTGTACAACTATGCAAAGGAATGGGTAAGAATGTTGCTTGAAGCGGACCAATCACTTGCCACCCGGAATAACATGTATCTTCTAATAGAGCATAGTAAGGACCACAGGGACCATTACCTCTATTACTCAATACACTTTGCTCAAGAGGATTAGAGGTAAATGTCTCTTTTGTTTCAGCATTGGTCCAATATGCAAAATAATAACCTGCATTCGGACGGGCATAGAAATATGCCGGAATCTCGACACCACCGGCAGTTGCTGCTCCTATTACGTTCAACGCACCGTTCACTGTCGCACTAATGTCAAGCGAATGTTCATTTGCGGAATATGCCGGTGTACCGGGTTCAGCCAAGACATCGACTTCACCGAGACCAGCTGCAACAGAAACAGTACCTGTAGCATAAACTGTGATGCTCTCGGGAAGTCCCTGCTGCCCCCACACTTGCGGAGCAAAAGCGAAAAGCATCAGCCCCGACAAAAGAATTGAATAAAACGTTTTCTTCATAGTTATTGTTAGTTTATATTTATATCTATTTAACCGATTCGTTCAGTCAAAAAGCGCGCAAAAGTACGGCATAATAATCATAAAGGAAAATAAAAATGCTCAAAATCTACCTAACCACCCATTTGATTACCTCTTCCTCACCATTTGAAGCAGTAAAGCGTAACAGATAAACGCCGTCGCTGAAAGAGGGCGCGAACACTATATCAGGCGAGCCGTAAGCCTTACCGAACAGTCCCATTATCACGCGTTTACCGCTTGTGTCATAAACAACATAATCGCCATCCAAATCGCTTTCCACTTTTATCTGACGCGATGTATGAGCAAAGCGTGGAGTGAGTTTAATCATTGGCGTTTTGAGCAAAGTTTCCTCGTACAAAGACGCAGGTTGATAGACGCAGGTGGCAAAGGTCTTGCCATCGTCTTTGCGAGTGAGCAATGCACTATATGTAGCATTATAATCAAGTCGCTCGTTATCACCGGCATAGTAGTAGGCATTGTTATCGCCTCTACCTTTCACTTCCTGTCCGTTGCGCAGCCATTGAATCTTGGAGAACTCATAACCGCCGTTATACTTACTATTAGTTATAGTGAGCACATCGTTCCAGCGTTGTAATATAACCCACGAAGGATAGAGGACGGTGAATATGCCGTTATAGGTGGTGCGGCGATTATCGGCATCGGTGAGTTGGAGAGTAACGCCATACTGTTCGGGACGCACATACCACAACGGATTATCGTCGTCGGCTTTGGGCATCGGCTCAGACCATTCCACCACAGCCGTATCAGGGAAGGCGGCAGCCAGCACGTCCTTAAAGCCTTGCGCACGAGCCTGCTCGGAGTAATACAGGTCATACATAACGGCACGACCTTGCTCATACTCAAAACGATAGGCTATACGGTCATCATCGGCACACACAGTGTCCACATAGAACGCACCTTTCACCTCTGCGGCATACGTATCCAACCACAACGAGGCATAGACGCTATCGCAACCCGAACGATAATACAGAGTATCATAGTACATTCCCACTTCGCTCAACGACGAGAAGCCGGTATGACCTTGCCAATTGTATGTAGTGCCTGCGGCTATCTTGATAGAGTCGGTTTTGAGTGTATCCGGGACTTGAACTAAGATATTTACGGTCAATATAGAGTCGCAACCGACTGAGTTAGTAAGGTGGAAAGTGGTTGTGCCGTTAGTCTTCAAAACAGTATCCGCAACTGACAGTTGCTGACCATGACAGAGGATGGTGTCTAATACATATATAGAAGGACGCAGGATAACGGTATGGAGCGTATCAAGCAGACTGTCACAGCCTTGCAGATATTTACCTATATATGTGAACTCACCTTCGGAATCAATTGTCAATCCGTGCCATTTGACGCTATCGCCGTCGCAGAACATTATCGTTGTATCGTGGGTTATGGGAGCGGGATAGACGGTAAAGTGCAGTCGTGCCAAAGAGTCGCACATACCGACACGGTTAAACAGGTGTTGATAGTTGCCGGAGGTGGTTATCGTTGTATCAACAAACCAATAAGGTTCGCCGTTGCAATGAGTAACATATTCATCGCCTGTTATCACATCGCTTATGGTGAAGGTGAGGGTAACCGTACTATCGCAACCGAAACGATTAGTGAATGTATGAGTATATACACCATCTGTGGCAAGTATAGTGTCGCCAAACGGATAGGTCATTCCTTCGCAAACTGATTTGTCGGCGGTAACCTTTTCCGACTTATGAATAGTCAGGTGTAGAGTAACCGTACTATCGCAACCTGTTTGGGTTGTACCCTTCCATTCCTTATCACCGCTTGTGGTATAGGTTTCGCCTCGCCACGTATACGAATCGCAAGCCACGGCTGTCGTGTCGCCATGATATGACTTATTGATAGTTAGATGAAGTGTTACGGTGCTATCACAGCCTGCCTTATTGATACCTTCCCAAACCTTGTCCCCGCTATCGGTATATGTCTTGCCTCGCCACGTAAAGGAGTCGCAGGCCACGGCAGTCGTATCAGCAGTAGTAGGGTGATTAACAGTGAGTTGCAGACTATAACGTATAGAGTCGCAGCCGGTGAGAACGGAAAGGACAGTGTCGTGGTACATACCTGATTGGGTGAGAGCACCTAAATGCTCGTGCTTCTCCCATACATAACCTGCTGATCCGACTCTGCGCATTGGCGCAACTGCTACTTGCGGATCTCCGCCTTCACTGATTCCTACCAAATGCACATCGCTATCAACAGATGACCCGGGAGAGCATATAGAAACATACTCGGTCGGCATATCCTTGGGCTTATCGGCTATCGTGAGGCGGAGTGTGCAAGTGCTGTCACAGCCGGCAACGTTAGTGGTGTGCCACTCATAGTTACCGGAAGAAGTATATTCATTTCCGTGCCACGTGAATGCGTTACATTCAACAGCGGTTGTATCGCTCGCAGTAGGTTGATTAACAGTAAGGTTAAGAGTTATGTTTCTTACGCATCCTTGCGGCGTAACGTCGGTTATGGTATAAGTTTTTTGCTCTGTGTATTCTTTACCCATGTAGGAGAATGATTTGCCTTGACAAATACTTGCATTGACCGTTTCGTCGGTAACAGTAAGGAAATGAACGTTATATTGAATAATCAGACTATCACAGTCGTTTTTGTTTTGCAGCGTGTCATAGACTATACCATCGTTGGTTAGTGTGTGTCCTTTCCATACGAAAGGAGTACCGGCACAGAGGTTGGTGTCACGCTGTTGAACAACGGCTTCGGGATAGACATTGAGGTGTAGATAGATGACGCTGTCGCATTGAGAAGAGTTGATGGTTACACCACGATAAACGCCTGACTTTTTGAGCGTTTGTCCGAAGTATTCGAGCGAGTCGCCATAGCAGAGATAGTCGTTAAGGTGAGCGATAGTGGAGTCGCCCGTGGTTAGACGCAGGGTGTAATAAACGCTGTCGCAGCCTGTTGTGTAGCGAGCCGTATCTCTGTACTCACCTGCTTTACTGAGATTAGCGAAGCGAGTGCCGTGTCCTTCCCAAGTGTATTTATCGCCGTCGCATAGGTGTACGCGTTCAGTGCGTGCTGTCTTGGTCTTCTGCACGGTGAGGTTGAGCGTCACGGTGGAGTCGCAACCATAAGCAGTGGTGAAAGTATTGGTATAAGTTCCGGAAGCAGTAAGTTGTTTACCTGCAAAAGGATAAGACTCGCCTTCGCATATTGTTACATTCCCGGTAAAGTTATATGTGGGGTGAACCGACAGGTTGAGCGTGTATTTGATGCTGTCCAATCCGTTTTTGCCTTTTTGAATGTAGGTCTTTCCGTTGTCGCTCGCGCTTGATATATTATGTCCTCGCCATAGGAATGGCAATTCGTCGGCACACTTGTCAATCACTTCAACGCTATCCTTCACTTCCACTATAAACAGGCGCAGGTAGGCTGTACCCGTACATTCCAAGGTAGCGGTGAGCATAGTGGTGTCAAAAGAATAGAACTTATAAGCGTTCTCAGTCGTTTCTTTATTTCCTCTCCTCGATATGGTATATCCTTTCCACTTGAATGCAGGGAAGTTGGCCGGTTTGATGATAGTGTCATATACCGTCAGTTCTTCAATAAGGTTCATCTGCAGTGTTACCACGCTGTCGCAGCCTGAAACGACCGATGTAGTGGTGTATTGTTTGCCGTTGTCAGTAGGTTTTCCTATCCACATCCCGTTCCAACTGAAGCCGTCATAGCCGGTCAGTTTTTGCGTACAAACGTCCATTCTGTCCACCGTCTCAATCTTATCTCTTTCTTCCAGTAT
>CAMVHW010000112.1 GCA_947167395.1 uncultured Bacteroidales bacterium | reverse complement strand
TTTGCAGTTGACCGTAGCGGAAAAGAGGGTTTATTCATACTGACCGGGAGTGCTCAACCAGTCCATACAGATAAGATAAGCCACACAGGGACCGGTCGTGCGGCGTGGGTAAGGATGCGCCCGATGTCGCTTTATGAATCGGGCGAGAGTAATGGTACAGTGTCTTTGGAGCAAATGTTTTACGAGCCTGTTGAGAGTGCGGCAGGCTATAATTTGCAATTGGACAATATATGCTATTTGATATGCCGTGGCGGTTGGCCTAAGGCATTAGATAAATCGGAAAGAGCAGCACTCAAACAAGCATATAACTATGTGGATGCTGTTGCCAAATATGACATCAAGGATGTGGATGGTGTACGTCGTCAAGAGGATACCACTCGTCGATTGCTCAGGAGTCTGGCTCGTCATCAGGCATCGCAGGCTTCTTATGGTACGATAGCGGCAGACATAAGTGCAAACGAGCATGAGATGGTCAGTGATCAAACAGTGGCTTCTTATATCAAAGCCTTAGAGATGATGTTCGTAGTGGAGAATATGGCTGCATGGAATCCTAATTTAAGGAGCAAATCAGCCATTCGTACTTCTGACACACGATATTTTGTTGACCCAAGTATAGCCACGGCGGCACTCGGTCTTGGACCAAAGGATTTGATAAAAGATTTGAATACATTGGGACTGTTGTTTGAGACTATGGTCGTTCGCGATTTGCGTGTTTATACTGAAGCCATTGACGGTAGGGTATATCACTTTCGCGATAGCAATGGTTTGGAATGCGATAGTGTCATACATTTGCGTAACGGACATTACGGACTGGTGGAGATTAAATTAGGCGGAGAGGTACTCATTAACGAAGGTGCCAAGAATCTATGTATGTTGGAAAAGAAGATTGACATAAACAAGATGTATGCGCCGTCATTTAAGATGGTTGTTACGGGGGTAGGGCAGTACGCCTACCGGAGAGAGGATGGCGTGTATGTAGTTCCGATTGGGTGCTTAAAGCCATAACCACTGCAATCAAACTCATAAGAGAACAGAAACAAAATAATAAATACATTTTAATTATGATTGAACATGTTATTCCGGCGTGGATGTTAATCCCGTTTGTGGTAATGCTCTTGTGCATTGCCGTGCTGCCATTGGTGCCCAAAGTTGGCGAATGGTGGGAAGAGAACATACACAAGTTGTATGTGTCCCTGTTGTTAGGTGTGCCTGTGGCTATATGGTTGTGCTGCAATGGTATGAGCCACGATATTATTCACCAAATGGTGTATGATTATGTACCATTCATTTTGCTTTTGATGGCATTGTTTGTTACCACCGGCGGTATATGTATTCGTGGTGACTTGAAAGCCACTCCTCAGACCAACACCATCATACTTGGCATAGGGTGGGTATTGGCTTCGTTTATGGGTACGACCGGTGCTGCTATGTTGCTTATTCGCTTGCTGTTAGCCACTATACAGCAACGTAAGTACAGAGTACATACCATTTTATTCTTTATTGCCATTGTAGCCAACTGCGGTGGTCTGCTCTCGCCATTGGGCGACCCTCCATTGTTCCTGCTCTTCCAAAAAGGTACGCCATTTATGTGGTGGATGCAGAATATGTTGCCCGAATGGGCATTGACAGGTGTTCTGTTACTGCTTATTTATTTCTGCATAGACGTATATTATTATCGCAGGGAGCCGACAGTCAATCTGATGGCAGATATACGTGAGTCCACCAAACTGCAAATGAGCGGTTTGATAAACATTTTCTGGCTCTTATGCGTAATTGCTTCCACTATGTTCATTAACGACACTTATATTGAGCAGATGCGTCCTGAGTATTATGCCGACGGACAAGTGCCATTCTATTGGAAGTTAATGCGTGAGTGGGCTTTCATTCTTATTATTACTCTCTCATGGCTGACAACGAAGAAAGAGGTACGAGTGAAGAACAACTACTCGTGGACTCCTATTCTTGAGGTTGTTTGCGTTTTCCTTGGTATATTCGCCACTATGACTCCCGCGCTTATGTTCTTACAGCAGAATCCTCTGCCTATTCACGAGCCTTGGCAGTTTGTTTATTGCACAGGTGCATTGAGTGCGTTCCTCGATAATGCTCCTACGGCAATGGTGTTCCACGCCACAGCCACCACTTTGCCGGTTGAAGCGGCAACGGCAGTGGCAGGTATAGCACCGGAGTATATGAAAGCCATCTCAATGGGTGCTGTGTTCTTTGGAGCACTGACATATATCGGCAATGGACCAAACTTTATGGTGAAAGCCATTGCTGAACAAGAAGACGTGAAAATGCCGTCTTTCTTCGGATATATGATTAAGTTCTCGCTTGTGATACTATTGCCCGTATATATTCTTGTTCAACTGATTTGCATATAAGAATATGTCGCTGATTGATAATGTTATAACTTGGTATTCGACGCATATTAACTATGCGTCGATTACCGCTTTGATGACTATTGAGAGTTCGTTCATCCCTTTTCCGAGCGAGGTGGTTATACCTCCGGCAGCCTTCGTGGCAAGTCAGCCGCAGAGTGCATTGGCAGTTACGGGGTCTTATCCGTTGGATGTGTTGCTGATTATTGTTTTCGGAACCGTAGGTGCGCTATTGGGTGCCATCATCAACTATGGACTGTCCGTTTGGCTTGGCAGACCTATCATATATAAGTTTGCCGACAGCAGGGTGGGGCATTTGTTGTTGTTGAGCGGTGAGAAGATACAAAAAGCCGAAACCTATTTCAACGACCATGGCAAGGTAAGCACCTTCATAGGCAGGCTCATACCGGGTATACGCCAACTCATAAGTATCCCTGCCGGATTAAGCCGTATGCATTTCGGACAATTCCTATTATATACTTTTCTTGGTGCATTTATTTGGAACACGATACTGGCAGTGATAGGCTATGTGGCTAACGGACAGATGGATATAATAAAAAAGTATAGCCATGAGTTGAGCATAGCCATACTTGTGATTGCCGTGTTGGCGATTGCTTATTTAGTCTTTAAGCACCTGCTTTCAGCCAAGAAGAAATAGACTTACGTTGTTCCACTATCCAAGCCAACAACGAACCTAACAACCAACCAATCAGAAGTCCGAGGACGGTACATTTCAAGCGACCGTTCTCGGCTCTTTTTTGCGGAATGAAATGGTTGTGAAGTACAACAGGAGCGGTAGTCATCGCATACCTGCGGTCGCGATTAGCCTTGCTTGTGAAGAATTGGTCAATGCTCTTGTTGGGAAGAATGATTTCTTGTCTGCCCATCATCAGTTCCCAAGCATTGGATTGCAGGTGTTGAGCAGATGATGAAGAGTAGAAAAGAGTGGTCATCGAGTCAATTTTCTCCACTTGCGTCTTGTCGAACTCATATAGCCTGTCCAAATGAGTTTTGAATATGTTGTATGAGTGTACAAATGCCTCGTTGTTATTGAGTTTATCCAAAATATAGGCTTCTTTTTGAGGTATACCGAAAGTGTCGCGAATGATGAATTGGAGAGCGATTTGGTCGGTCATACACTTATTGATAGTGTCAAGGTGGTTGTTCTTGTGTTTATAGTCCACAAAGTCAGGCTCGCCATCGTGCAGACAATCAATCACATTGAATGCTTGGAAATTCCATTCCAATGATTCGTAATAGTCAGCCACGTCTTTGACGCTTGGTCCGTTGAGAGTAGCGATAGCATTGACTTTATACTTTTTGTTGCTCGGACGAGAATAGTATATGCCTACGGCGATACCGATAAGTGTCAGACAGCCTACGATATACCATTTCCGATAAGCCAATCTTATCATTTCGGCAAAGAAATGCCAACAAGCAAGCATAACTTTGCCTACCCATTTAAGGCATATTCCTATTACATCCCATAATGTCATTTCCGAATATTCCATATTATTTCATTTTTTAGTTATTATCTTCGTCCTCTCATCCAATCGCCGAAGAGGCTTCTTTGTTTAGACCCAGTAGTATTCGCCTTGTTATCGTCCGAATCGTCCAATTTGATTACTAAATCATCGTTTTTGACTTTTGAGTCAGTTGCGGTTGGATTGTTCAGATTCAAATTGATTATCTGTGGTTTTTCATCGTCATTACGCTTGTCCTCGTCTTCGCCGTAATTCTTTTTGATAGCTTCGTCAACGGTGGGTCGATTGGGTTCGTTATGTTCGCCGGTAGTAGGTATGTCGCTTATGGTGTAACCTGTGGCGATAAGCGTTACGCGCACATCCTCACCCAAACTATCGTCAAAGGTGGCTCCCCACTGAACTTCCACGTCCTTGCCGACCTCTTTGATGAAGGCTTTCAGTTGGTCAAACTCGGAAGTGCGAATGGGGTGTTCGCGCGAACAATAAAGTTGTATCAGCACTCGATGTGCTCCGTGTACATCGTTGGAATTAACCAAGGGCGAATCCAATGCATCACGTATGGCATCGTGAATACGTGTTTCGCCACTGGCTCTACCAACATTCATAATAGCCACATGACCGTCTTTCAAGGTATTATACACGTCTGCAAAGTCGGTATTGACATATCCTTCCACATTGATAATCTCGGCTATTGACTTGGCAGCATTGCTGATAACATCATCGGATTTGGCAAAGGCTGTGATAATATCCATATCGGGATAAATCTGCGTCAGTTTCTCATTGCTAATCACTATGATAGCGTCCACGTGAGCAGCCAGTTGAGCCACCCCGAGCATAGCCTTTTCTATTTTCTTCTCACCTTCAAAAGCGAAGGGGATGGTAACTATACCTACTGTGAGAATACCCATCTCTTGTGCTATTTGTGCTATGACAGGTGAGGCACCGGTACCCGTTCCGCCACCCATACCAGCAGCAAGGAACAACATCTTGGTTCCGTCGCTCAATGCTTCCTTGATTCGGTCTTGCGTGTCGTCGGCATATTTATGGGCAACCTCAGGCTTACCTCCGGCACCCAAACCGGGACCGAGTTGTAATTTAGCAGGAATGGGCGACTTGCTCAATACCTGACGATCGGTATTGCATATAAGATAGGTAACTCCCTCTATGCCTTGACGATACATATAATTGATGGCATTGCCGCCACCACCACCGACTCCCATCACCTTGATGATAGTATCTTGGGCAAAATCTAACTGAATAGGTAATAATTCGTCTTCCATATATGTGTGTTTAATAAGTGT
>CAMVHW010000111.1 GCA_947167395.1 uncultured Bacteroidales bacterium | reverse complement strand
ATAGCCAATATGTCTTCAATCGACTTACGTATCGGCTCTATCCCCTCCGTGTTGCGACGAGCAGTGTCCATAGCCAGATTATACACATCCGCTATCTTCTGCTCTATCGTACCTTGTTTATGTTGTTGAGAAGCAATCTCTTTAATGAGGTCATTCACCTGCTCCATACACTGCAACCCCAACTGATCGAAGGTGCCAAAGCGTGAATACTCATCCGTCAGCGGGTTTAGTTGCTGCCAACCGCCTGTGGCAAACTGATAAAAGTCCTGTTGAGGCACTATGGTTGTGTCTAAGTTCTCAGGACGAATACCTGTGGATAACTGTTTTTTCTGACATGCTGTGGTCATAAGCATAATAGCCCCAAGGGCAATTAAAAGTGTTTTTTTCATTGTTGTTTATTTATATGTTTTCTGTTGTTTGTTCGTCTTGTCCCCAGCGTTCCACTATCTCGTCGAATATGCTCATCACTTCCTCCAAAGTTATGGCTTGCAGTAGCCGTATTCGGGTCTGTCGGAAGTCGTATAGCCCCTTGAGTGCCGGCGAAGCGGCAAAGTGTCGTCTGCTGTGTATGATACCCTTCCGCTCATCACCTATATAGTCTATCGACGAGCGAACATGCTCCTTGAGCAGATTGACGCACCATTCCAAAGAGTGTCGTTCAATAGGTTCAGTCGGATCGGATAGATACTTGCTTATATCTCCGAAAATCCACGGACAACCAAACGAGGCCCTGCCTACCATTATGGCATCCACACCATACCGGTCAAAACACTCTTTGGCTCGTTCGGGTGTGCTTATGTCGCCATTGCCGATAATAGGTATTCTCATTCGCGGATTGGCTTTCACTTGTCCTATCAAGTCCCAATCAGCCTCACCGCTGTACATCTGTGCACGTGTGCGACCATGTATTGCCAACTCCCTGATTCCGCAGTCTTGCAACGCCTCTGCCAATTCAACAATAAAAGGCTGCTCTCTGTCACCACCCCAAGAATGTACGGCAGGTTTCAAATCCTCCGCATCCCAACCTAATCGCGTCTTGGCGGTTACGGGTATATGAACGGCATCCACTACGGTACGAGCAATCCGTAACATCTTGGGTACATCCCGTAACAGACCCGCTCCGGCACCCTTGCCTGCCACTTTCTTAACAGGACAACCGAAATTGATGTCAATAAAGTCCGGACTCGCTTGCTCCACTATCTGTGCCGCATCACGCATTGACTCAACCTCTTTGCCGTAAATCTGTATGGCAACAGGACGCTCCTCCTCCGCAAAACGCAATTTGCGAAGCGTCGAAGACACATCACGAACCAACGCATCAGCATTGACAAACTCCGTATATACCCGGTCAGCACCAAAACGCTTGCACTGCAAACGAAAAGCAGGATCGGTAACATCCTCCATAGGAGCAAGATAAACAGGGTGTTGGCTCATTGCTTAACCTCCGGATATTGTATGCGATGATGATACATCGACATCAGCCTTTCTTTGAATACAGACTTCACACGCGCCAAGTCGCTGAACGTCAAAGGCGTCTCTGCCAACTGACCATCCTCAAACTGAAGAGTAATCATCTGCTCAACCATATCACTCAAACTCTGCTCCGTATATACGTCCATCGAATGCGAACGAGCCTCGACTGCGTCTGCCATCATCAGTATGGCACTCTCCTTGGTCTGCGGTTTAGGTCCCGGATAACGATAGTCGTTGTCGTTGAGAGAAGTGGTGCTGCTGCCTTCTGCTAACAGCCTGTTCTTCTCTGAGTTGTAGAAATACCGTACCAACGACGTGCCGTGGTGAGTGCGGATAAACATCTTTACTATCTCCGGCAGGTGGTGCTGCTCGGCTATTTTCTCGCCTTCCTTAACGTGGGCAATCACCGCACGAGCCGCATCACGATTGGTCATTTGCAGCAACGGGTTCTCCCTGTCCGTCTGGTTCTCCACAAACCAAGTCGGATGACTCAATTTGCCTATGTCGTGATACAAGGCGGCTGTACGAACCAACAGAGCGTCCGCTCCTATGCTCTTCGCTGCCTCCGAAGAAAGATTGCTCACCTGAAGAGAGTGCTGGAAAGTACCCGGAGCCTGCTGAGCAAACGTCTGCATCATATCGGAATTGATATTGCTCAACTCAACCAAAGTCAGACTGCTCACCAAACGGAACATCTTCTCAAACAAATAAACCAAACTATACAACGTTATCACCAATAGCGAATTGAGAGCGAAGTATAAGTATATCTTCCAGTTGCTGAACGACATATCCCCGGAAACCATCAGATTGTAGAGTACGTAAATAACCGAATAGGCTATGAAGATATATAATGCCGTGTATGCTAATTGTGAACGCTTCATAAGGTCTTTAAGCGAACCTACCGACACCATTCCTATCGGAATCTGCAACAGCAAGAACAAGTACGGATTGGGTACCGACAACGACACTAACATAACCGTCGTCAAGTGAAGGAAAAAGGCTGTGCGCGAATCGTAGAATATACGCACTAAAATAGGTATCCAAGCAAATGGAATGATATAAATCAACGAAGTATTGGTAAAGTGAAGTATGAGTATAGACAAGCCTTCCATTATACCCATTAACATACAGAAAAACAATGAAGCACGAGTCTGCTCCCATAGCCACCTGCGGAAAGAAAACAAGTACAATACAAACAAACCCACTAACAACAATGACAGCAGTCCGCGACTCAAATATGCCCAAGCAATATGTTGTTCCGACAAACCCCTGTCGGCATACACTCGCTCCAATGAAGACAAAATACGATACACATCGCTCGTTACCATCTCACCGTGCTCCACTATAATCTCGTCTTTCATCACCGCCCCTTCCGTCACCGTCACCGACTCAATAATGCTCTCTCTCACCTGCGCCGACGTAACACTGTCAAACATAAGCGTCGGACTCATCTCACGCTTGGTCTGCTCGTATGCCGTCTTGGGGGTGTATAACTTGGAAAAAGGAATGTTTTGTGTGCGATGATTAGTGTTGATAACGGCTATATGGTCGTAATTACCCTGCTCAACTATGCGCATGTCTTTGGCTGTCAGTATAGGTACGGCACTGCGCTGATTGCCTACCCAACGAAAACAAGGTACGTAACTCTGTAAGGCTGACTCCCGCTCCTTCTCAAGTTTTTCTTCCGACTTATATACGGGAAAATCCCATTCTGCCACCAAGGTCTCGTATGACCATACCTTACCCTCTTCATAATGATAAGGAAAAATGGTGTCCGACGCTGAAGGTAGAAAAATAGATATAACTACCACACCTATATATGCCAACACCCTCAACGTGGAAGCAGGTATCGTATTACCCCCCGTTCTTATCTGATTAACCAAATTCATTTCCTGTTCTCTTCTTTAATCCGAATCAAGCCTAAAATCAATCGGTCTTTAACGACGTATCTTGAAAAAAGTCTGCACCAACTCTTTGCACTCGTCTTCCATTACTCCGCTAACCACTTGACATTTAGGGTGCAAGGCTTGCGGAGCATACACTCTATAACCCTTCTTCGTATCTGCCGCACCATACACCAATCGTCTTATCTGCGCCCAACCTATTGCTCCCGCACACATCACGCAAGGCTCCATAGTTACATATAGCGTACAGTCAGTCAGATACTTGCCGCCTAAGGTGCTTGCTGCGGCTGTGATGGCTTGTATCTCGGCATGTGCCGTTACATCTTGCAGACTCTCAGTCAAGTTATGACCACGTCCTACAATCTGACCCCGGCTGACTATAACACAACCTATTGGAATCTCACCTATCTCATTCGCCTTCATCGCCTCGTGAAGCGCCAACTGCATATATCTCTCATCATCAGTCATAACCATATCCGTTTCTTATATTCGGCAAACAAAGCGGCTTCTTCCTTGTGTCGCTCAAAGTGATTGCCAATAACCACTATGTCAGCACCCGCTCTAAATGCCTCCTCCATCTGCTCGGTCGTACATATACCGCCGCCTACTATAAGTGGTATCTTAACCACTTCTCTAACCGCTTGTATAATCTCTTTGCTTACGCACACGGCGGCTCCGCTACCCGCCTCAAGATAAATCATCTGCTTGCCCATCAAACAACCCGCTATAGCCGTATTGACAACACCGCTTATATCCTCCTGCGCAAGCATTAACGACTGCGAAGCCTTACCCACACTGCTGCTCCTGCCGCCGTCAATAAGTATATAACCCATCGGAATGGTTTCTATCCCTGATTTATATATTTCGCGTGCAGCATTGATTAGTCTGCCTGTCGTAAGGTCATAATTCTTTGAAGTCAGCACCGAGAGATATAATAATGCATCCGCCTTGTCCGTGAATTGCTCCGTCTGCCCGGGAAACAAAACGACTGGCTTGTTGGTCATCTCTTTCAGTCGAGTAACTAATTGCTCCGTCTTCCTATGAGGCTCAATCTTTATCTCACTTCCGCCCGCCAATATCAAATCAGCAGCACTTACTCGCTCCTCCAAACTCGCACTCGCCTCTTTCTCAGGGTCAAACAGTATGGCAAGGAGTTTGCGACCTGCGCCTATCTCACTCTCTATGTACTTCAATACATTCATTCTTTCTTATTTGCTGCCAAAAAGCCTTCAGTCTTGCCAACGGAACGATTCAACAAGCGTCAGTATGTCCTGCCTTATGAAATCTGCAACGGGAGCAATACTGTCTTGATTGGGAATACAATTGAAATACAAGGCACCACGAAAAAAATGCTTGACCGAATCTGTCAGCACAAATTGCATCGTGGTTGCCGTATTGCCCTCAAAATCAAATACTAATCCATATACCCTCTCTTCATCGTTCTCATATACCCTCTCCGGTATGGCTGATGCCTTTATTGTGTGTTTATACACAAACTCCATAGCATCGTCAGAGAGTTGCTTCATATTCTTATTCACAGGCTTGTAACTGCAAAAAATAGTGGCATTCCATTTGGGATAAACAATGTCAATCCAATACCGTTCGTCCTCCTTATCGCGCTTAACCACCTTCGCCTCTCTCGACAACAAGAACGAATAGGGCTCATCTTCTTCATAAGGAGTATAGGTCTGCTCAGGCAAGTCAATACGATAATAACCGTACTCACGAGGAACAGAAGGCTTACTGCAACCTGTCATACCAAGTAATATAAAGATAAGAAAGCACAAACAAGTGTTATAAATCATTTTGA
>CAMVHW010000110.1 GCA_947167395.1 uncultured Bacteroidales bacterium | reverse complement strand
TAATAACACCTTTCTATTCCCTCTTCGTCCGTATATGCTTTCTTCATAACAGGCTCGGTCAGCGATATACAACGGTGGTTATGACATTCTTTGTGAGTGAGCACTGTTTCGTGCTTGCTCATCTCTTGGTTTTTCCACTCCAAGAGAGTGTATATGAGCGACATACGTACAAACTTACCATTCTCCACCTGACGGAAATATGCTGCACGAGGATCATCGTCCACACCTACGGTTATTTCATTGACACGAGGCAACGGGTGAAGAACACGCATGTCCTTTTTGCCCAAAGCCATCTTCTTCTCGTCTAAGATAAACGAGTCTTTCAGCCTTTCATACTCGGCTTGGTCGGTGAAACGCTCTTGTTGAACGCGAGTCATATACAACACGTCCAACTCCGGCATAGCCTCCTCTATGGTTTCCACCTCTATATAATCGCCTCGCAGTTCCTGCTTCATATACTCGGGCAGAGCCAACTCTTTGGGCGAAATCAATACAAAACGATTGCCCTCATAGCGATTCATAGCCTTGATGAGCGAATGGACGGTACGACCGTATTTGAGGTCGCCGCATAGACCTATGGTCAGGTGGTCAAAACGCCCTATTTCTCGACGGATAGTGAGCAGGTCGGTCAGCGTCTGCGTGGGATGGCTGTGACCGCCGTCACCGGCATTGATAACAGGTATGCGACTATATTCGGCTGCCACACGAGGAGCACCTTCCTTATAATGGCGCATAGCAATAATGTCGGCAAACGAACTGATTACTCTTACCGTATCTGCCACCGTCTCACCCTTGCTCACCGACGACGAACGAGCATCGGAAAAACCTAACACCTGACCGCCAAGTTCCATCATCGCCGCCGTGAAACTCAAACGGGTGCGAGTGCTCGGCTCATAAAACAAAGTGGCTAATTTCTTTCCGTGACAAACCTCGGCATACTGCTCACGATGAGCAATAATGTCCAAAGCTCGTTGCATAATCTGTTCCACCTCTTCGGTGGTCAAATCGGTAGGGTCTATAAGGTGTCGCATAAGTCTTTCTTTTGGTTTATTTCATCCAACTCTCGTCGGAAGGGTTATTGCGGAAACGCAGCAGACGGTCTTTGTCTTCTGCCTCTATATAATTCTCTTTATAAGCCACTTCCACTAATGTGTCAAGGTTGCTCAAACTATGATTGACCACTCCGGCTTCCTTCATTCGCTCCTTGCCTTTCTCCATTCCGTAGGTGAATATACTGACCACGCCCAACACATCTGCACCGGCTTCTCTCAATACCTCCACCACTTCCAAGCAACTGCCGGCGGTGGAAATCAAGTCTTCCACTACTACCACTTTCTGCCCTTTCTCCAATCGTCCTTCTATCTGATTACCTCTGCCGTGGTCTTTCTTGCCGCTACGCACATAGCCCATAGGCAGATTCAGTATAGTGGCAGTAATGGCAGCATGGGCTATACCCGCTGTGGATGTACCCATCAGCACATCCGCCTCGGGGAAATAGGTTCTAACTAACTCAGCCAAACCTTCCTCCACATCTTGACGCACTTGTATATCGCTCAATGTCAGACGATTGTCGCAATAGATAGGACTCTTTATGCCGCTTGCCCAAGTGAACGGCTCATTGGGACGAAGAAAAACTGCTTTTATTGATAAAAGGTCGTGGGCTATTTGTTCTTGTAAGGTCATATTGATTGGTTTTTATCTGTTTCCTGCAAATTCTTCTTTACAACGGCGGTAAGCAGCCAATGGGTCATCGGCAGCCGTTATGGGTCTGCCCACCACTATATAGTCGCTTCCCAACTCGCGTGCCATTGCAGGAGTGGTTATACGTGATTGGTCATCTTTCTTGGCATCGGCAAAGCGAATGCCGGGCGTTACGCATAGGAATCTATCGCCGCAGATGTTCTTCACTTGTCTTACCTCCAAAGGCGAACATACAACGCCGTCCACACCTGCTGCTTGTGCGTTCTTGGCATAGTGCATAACACAGTCTTCCACTGTGCCGCCGATAAGCAAGTCCTCGTTCATACGCTGTTGGTCGGTGGATGTGAGTTGAGTTACTGCCAATAAGAGAGGTCGCGTACCATCAGCACGAGTCAGACCCTCCTTGGCGGCTTCCATCATCGGACGGGTACCCGAAGCATGAACGTTAATCATATCCACATCCAAACGAGAGAGAACAGACATCGCTTTCTTCACCGTATTGGGTATATCGTGCAGTTTAAGGTCTAAAAAGATACGATACCCTTTTGCCTTCAAGTCACGCACAATCGTAGGACCGGCGGCATAGAACAACTCCATTCCTATTTTCAAATACGGCTTCTCGCCTTCCATCTTTCCTAAGAAAGCATATAGTTGCTCCGTGGAAGCAAAGTCGCACGCTATGATAACATCTCTTTCTCTCATATTATTATACTATTCCTATTATATCTTCTATTCTGTTTATTTTCAGTTCGTCTAACAGACTTGGCAAATCTTCTATTATCTGCTTGCATATCGTGGGTTGCACCAAATTGGCAGCACCTATCTCCACCGCTGTTGCACCCGCCATCATCATCTCCACTACCTGCTCGGCTGTTTCCACGCCGCCGCAACCAATGATGGGCACACTCACTGACTTTGCCACCTGATTAACCATTCGTAATGCCAACGGAAAGATTCCTCTACCGCTATAACCACCATACTTATTGGCTATCACAGGCTTACGACGACGTATGTCTATACGCATACCCAACACGGTATTGATTAGGCATAAGCCGTCTGCCCCTGCCTCCACACAAGCACGTGCAATAGCGACTATATCAGTCACATTAGGACTGAGTTTCATATATACGGGCTTATCTGTTACTTGCTTCACTGCCCTCGTTACTTCTGCCGCAGCCTCTGCAGTCGTACCAAAAGCCATACCGCCCTGATGAACATTAGGACAAGATATATTAACCTCTAAAATACTTATTCTCTCCTCTTTGTCCAAGAGGCTGCATACTTGCTGATACTCGTCAATGGAGAAACCGCTGACGTTGGCTATTATGGGCTGATGAAAGATACTATATAAAAGGGGAAGTTGAGTATTGATAACCTCGTGTATGCCGGGGTTTTGCAGTCCTACGGCATTGATCATTCCGTAGTTGCTACACTCGGCTATGCGAGGCAATGCGTTGCCGTAGCGGGCATTAAGAGTTGTGCCTTTGAAAGACAAAGCACCTAATATATTGATGTCATAGAGTTGCGACATCTCGACGCCGTAGCCGAATGTGCCACTGGCAGGAATAATAGGGTTCTGCAAACTTACATCACCCAACGCCACCGCCAACCTATTACCTTCTGACTTAACCATCAACTTAATACTTAATACTTAATACTTAATAACTTCTTTCAACTATAAACTCTCAACTTTCAACTTCTTTCAACTATCAACTTCTTTCAACTATCAACCGGCTCTCAAACACGGGACCGTCTTTGCATACTCTCTTGGCTCCGTTCGTCGTTTCTATGGAGCAGCCCATACACACTCCGAAACCGCAACCCATACGCTCCTCCATACTCACTTCACCTTCGACTCCTAACTTCTTAATTACAGCAGTGAGCATCGGCTTGGGACCGCAAGCGTAATAATAACTGTAATCATCGTTCAAATAGTCGGTTACCACTCCTTTTAAGCCATACGAGCCGTCCATAGTTACCAACTCTACCTCACAACCCAAACTCTTGAATGCATTCTCGTAGAAGACTTCACAGCCGGTATTGAAACCTAAAACTACCTTCACTTGCTTGCCTTGCTCTCTTAAACACCGTGCCAACATATACAGCGGCGGCACACCTACCCCGCCGCCTGTCAACAGCGGTCTATCGCCTGACTTACATAAGTTATAACCATTGCCTAACGGGGCTAACAAACTGACTTTCTCTCCCTTCTTCATCTCGGTCATACGCTTTGTACCACCGCCCACCACCTTATATATAAGTGTCAGCAACCCCTCCTTGGCATTGCATACAGAGATGGGACGACGCAAAAAGAAATCGGGCACCTCCACTTCCACAAATTGCCCCGCCTTAAAATCCGTAGTGTCGCCCGCTAAACTCATTTGCCATACCTGTTCGGTAAGCCTCTCATTACTTACTATTATCCAATCTCTCTGCAACATAGTCTTATTTATTGACAACTCGTCCATACACTTTCCACCCTTCAAACGGAGTGGCTTTGCCCTTACTAAGGAAATAGGCAGACCTTATCGTATACGGACGAACCAGATCCACTGTTATATAATCTTTCGCTTCACCCATTCGCATTATCTCACGCGGACGAAGCGACATCAGTTCCACCAATCGGTCGAACGAGATTATATTCTCTTTCACCAAGTATGTATATAAGAGAGGGAAGGCCGTTTCCAAGCCCACTATACCAAACGCACTCTTCTCCAAGCCTTTGCTCTTCTCTTCCTCGGCGTGGGGAGCATGGTCGGTGGCTATAACGTCTATCGTTCTGTCTATAATGCCTTCTATCAATGCTTCTCTGTCTTGTTTAGAGCGAAGAGGCGGGTTCATCTTCCAGTGTCCGTCTTCGCGCAAATCGTCCTCCGTCAAAAGCAGATAATGCGGAGCCGTTTCAGCCGTCACCGGCAGTCCTTGGCGCTTGGCTTCACGTACCAAACTAACACCCTCCTTGGTGGATATATGGCATATATGAAAACGACACCCTGTCTCTTCCACAAGACGGATGTCCCTCTCTATCTCTTTCCATTCGCTTTCAGACGATATGCCACGATGATTATGTACCTTGGCATACTCGCCCTTATGTATATATCCTCCTTCCAAGAGCGACTCCACCTCACAATGTGCCACAATGATACTCCCCGCCTCTTTGCAGCGAACCATAGCCTCTCTCATCAGACCTTCGTCTTGCACACCTCTACCGTCGTCGGAAAAACCGGGCACATAGGGAGCCAATGACGCAAAATCAACTAACTCACCCTTACCTCTCTGACCCATAGTAATGGAAGCGTAAGGATGAACACGCACTTGGGCATCACTCGCGATGATGTCCAACTGAACTTGCAAACGGTCTAATGTATCGGGAACAGGATTGAGATTTGGCATAGAGAAAAGGTCACTATATCCTGCCGCCTTAGCAGCCATCGTACCCGTGTAGATTGTTTCCTTATAGGCAAATCCCGGCTCACGAAGATGGACGTGCAAATCCACAAACGCCGGAATAACAACTCTTTCTGCTTCTCCTGTCATAAAAACACCTGTTTAGCGAGTGAGGTTCTCGGTTTCGGAAAGGACTTACCCC
>CAMVHW010000109.1 GCA_947167395.1 uncultured Bacteroidales bacterium | reverse complement strand
AATACAGAAACAACTTCCTACCGACGTGAAGATAGAAAAGATATACGACTCGTCGGAAAACATACAAAACTCCATTAACTCACTCGAAGAGTCCGTTCTTTATGCCTTGCTTTTCGTTGTGTTGGTAGTGCTGTTCTTCCTCGGTAAATGGCGTGCCACTATCATTATCGGTATCACCATTCCTATCGCACTCATAGTAGCCTTCATCTACTTGAAGATGGCAGACTCGTCCATCAATATTATTTCTTTGTGCTCACTCACTATTGCCATCGGTATGGTGGTGGACGATGCTATCGTGGTATTGGAGAACATCACCCGCCACGTTGAGCGCGGCGAAGACCCGCACGAAGCAGCCATCTATGCCACCAACGAGGTATGGGTCAGCGTCATAGCAACCACACTTGTATTGGTAGCCGTGTTCGTTCCGCTTACAATGCTGACAGGTATGGCGGGTATAATGTTCCACGAACTGGGGTGGATAGTAACCGTTGTTTGCTGCACCTCCACCGCCGTTGCTATCACCCTCACGCCTATGCTCTCGTCTAAACTGCTCAAACCAAAGAAAGTGCACGTGGACGAACAAGGTAATCTCATTGAGGACGAGAAAGACAAAAAGACTTGGTACGACCGCACAGTGGTGCGTATGTTAGACAAGATAGACGATGCCTACTCACGCTCATTAGGTTGGTGCTTGAATCATAAGTTCGTAACCACCATCGTACTGATAGGATTGTTCATACTATCTCTCACCCCTGTCTTCACCGGTAAGATTGGTACTGACTTTATGCAACAGCAAGATAATGGTCGCTTGTCGGTTACCGTCAAACTGCAACGCGGTACACGTATAGAGGAAACACTAAAAACGGCACGCCGTCTGGAAGCACGATTTGTGGAGTTGGTTCCGGAAATACAACTGATTAACACTTCCGCCGGCTCCAACGACGACGCTTCAATCGCGGCTCTGTTCTCCTCAACGATGAACAACAAGATATCGATGACCGTCCGTCTGCCTAAGAAATGGGAACGCGACCGCGACATCTGGACCATTGCCGAGATACTGCGTCAGGAAATGGCAACCTATCCTGAAATCAACGAATACCAATGTAACGTATCAAGCGGCGGTCCCGGTGGCGGTAGCAACTCCGTTGACCTTGAGATCTACGGCTACGACTTCGACAAGACCTCACAACTCGCCGAACAAGCACGCCAACTGATAAAACAACTGCCCGGCGCACGCGACGTGAACATCAGTCGTGAAGACGACCGCCCCGACATCAAAATAACAGTGGATAAAGAGAAAGCAGCACGCCTCGGTCTGTCGTCTGCCACCCTCTCCACCTACCTTCGCAACCGCGTAGCAGGTATGTCCTGCGGCTACCTCAAAGACGACGGCTCGGAATACGACATTGTGGTCAGATTGGAAGAAGACGACCGCAACTCAATAACCGACGTGCTCAACCTCTCCATACCAACTGCCACCGGCAAGACAGTCAAACTCAGCGAAGTGGCAAGCGTAGGCGAATACTGGGCACCACCTACAATCGAACGTAAGGCTCGCCAACGTATAGTAACCGTCAAGGTAACACCATACAACACCACCCTTGGTGAATTGGCACAAGCCGTTGAAACAGATGTTATTCCTAATTTAGACCTTCCCATGGGCTACTCCACGCACATAGGCGGTAACTACGAAACACAACAAGACACCTTCAAGGATATGGTTCTCTTGGCACTGCTTATCATTATGCTTGTCTATATAGTTATGGCATCCCAATTTGAGTCGCTCAGCAAACCCGCCATCATTATGTTCACCGTGCCTTTCGCTCTCTCCGGCGTAGTCATAGCCTTGTGGCTGACCCACCGCTCATTGGATATGATTGGTGCTTTGGGACTGGTGCTGCTGGTAGGTATAGTAGTGAAGAACGGTATCGTGCTCGTTGACTATATCAACCTTATGCGCGAACGCGACATCGAACTGAAAGAAGCCATCAAGATCTCCGGTCGCAGCCGTATTCGACCTATCCTTATGACCGCCTTCACCACTATCCTCGGTATGGTGCCTATGGCAGTCAGCAACGGCGAAGGCGCAGAGATGTGGCAACCACTCGGTATAGTGGTTATAGGCGGTCTGACAGTCAGCACCTTCCTTACCCTGTATGTCGTTCCCGTCTTCTACGCTGTATCACTCATATTGAGCAAAATCAATACTCATATATGGAATATCGTTAAGGCATTTTTCCATCTTGACTTCAAATCCATACCTGCAGAGTGGAATGCAATTGTTGAGATAGTTAAAATAGCATTCAAAGGGCAACTTATCGACGATAACGATAAGGAAGCATTAAGAAAACGCTTTATCTTTATGGACATCAAAGTTAAGGAGGAACAACAATGAAAAGTGTAATGATAGTATTCAATCAATCCAACACCGAACGTGTTGAATATATGCTCGATACATTAGGAATAAGAGGCTTTACCTTCTTTGAGGAAGTGCAGGGTCGTGGTTCACTGACAGGTGAACCGCGACGCGGCACCCACACTTGGCCCGAACTCAACTCTGCCATAATTACCGTCATTGATGACGACAAAGTCCCCACCCTATTGGAAACGGTCAAAAAACTTGACCTGCGCAACGAAGAAGTAGGCGTAAAAGCCTTTGTATGGAACATCGAACAGATGGTTTAGCTGCGTAATCATCTATGAGAATATGAGAAGCATAAGCAAGAGCGAACTCCGACTTGGTCGGAGTTCGCTCTTGCTTTATGGGTGGAATGTGGGGCTCGAACCCACGACACTCGGAACCACAATCCGATGCTCTGCCAACTGAGCTAAAACCACCATATAAACCTTTAACTTGTCATATCTGTTTTTAATTAACAACAGATACTCTCGTCAAAAGCGGCGCAAAAATAAAGCGATTTTATATTATGACAAATTTTTTTTCCTAAAAAAACATCTTTTGCCTTATTTTTGCGCACATTTTTATGCTTCTGCAATACTCTTAAATGAAACGCTTTGCCAAACATATCATTTTATTCAGTCTGCTTGTCGTACTGCTTTCCTGTGCGGCTGACTATATGATAAGCAAGGGATTGAGTCGCACCCAGCGTGGTCATTTCCACACAATGAACGCCCTTATGAACGACTCACTCAACGCTGACCTTATCATTCTCGGCAACTCACGAGCACAACAGGAATACAATACCTTTATTCTGGACTCAATACTCTGCCTCAACTCATATAATCTCGGTCTGTCAGCACAGCCTTTCTACGTTGACTACCTGCGTTACCGACTCTATATGAGGCATAACGAACCGCCGAAAATAATTATTCTCAATACCGACTTCCGCGAACTTCGGATGGAAACACACGGCTTTGAGAGAGAACAATACTACCCGTATATTCTCGACTCCATAGTGCGACCATATCTTATCCCATACGGCTTTACTTGGGCTGAGCGAAACTTGCCTCTTTTTCGCTACCGAGGCGACTACAAGATGGCGGGTATAGGTATAGCCGAGTTTCTCCATCTCTTCCACGACACCAAAGGCAATGCCTACAAAGGCTTTGCACCGCTCTCTACGCCGTGGGACAGCGAATATATCGCTTACTACCAATCCATAGCACCTGTGTATGGGGAGTGTGTCAAGGAAGCAGTAATGCTATTAGACACTTTTCTGCAAGAAACGCAGACAAAGAATATCCGGGTCGTCTTTTCGTTCCCGCCTATGCATAAGACCTTTCGCGACATATTAGACGACAAGGCAACACGCCAAGCCTACTAGTCATTAGCCGAGAAATATAAAATACCGATTATTGACAACACTTATTATTCGCCTGCCTCATATCCGAGTGATACCATTTATTTTCATAATGCCTGCCATTTGAACAAAGAAGGTGCCAATCTCTTCACCAGTCGTTTGGCATGGCAGATTGACTCACTCTACCACCTTTCCCATACCGTCGTACTGCCTGCCGTTAACGTCAATGAGTAACACACCGTTGCTTATATACTTACGCGCCTGACTATCAATAGTGGTATTGACTATCTCCGTCGGCATAGACTGATGAACCACCTTAACAAAAAATCGGTCATTAAGCACACCTTCATTGGCATAGAAACGGTAGTTGTTCATATCCGACAAGTCCAACTCACTCTTGGCATAAGTGTCTTTCAGGTATATATGCTTCAGCTGCTCAGTCTTGCTCTGCGTCATTATCTGCACACTATATTCCCCTTTTTGCGGCACACGAATACTGACGGGAATCCAATCCATAGCCTCTTTTTCGTTAAGAGCCAAATAAGCCATTCGCATATCGTCATACTCGAAGTACAGTCGCAGCGTCTTGGCAGTACCCAACTCCTTCGACAGGTCGGCATTAAAATCGTATGACGACGAGTACCTGCTGTCAATAAGCAGACCTATACGGTCGCTACTCTTATCATCACTCACGCTCAAATACACCACCTGCTCCTCTTTACCGCCACCTGCATATCTCGCAGGAACGGCTTGTCTTAAAGCAGCGTCAAAAGAGATGACACCTGTCGTTGCAGCCTGTATGAAGAAACACGAGAAAGGCAACAACGACGCTTCAGCGACAGGCAACTGCACATAATCGTCAAATGTATAGGAAGGAATGGTTACATACCTCACTTCCTCCTCACCGACAGCCATCAACACACTATAATCATCGCCGTCCAAAGATGTCAGGAAAGGCTGGGCTAAGCAGTTCCAACCCTGCTCCGACTCGGCTATTTCCGTGCCCACTCCCCAAGCACCAACTTCCACTTGATTGCGAGTTATAGTTTCCTCATTCACCTCAACAGACTCTTGTTCACCGCCTTTCAGCCATAACGAATCCACCTTCATAGGCAAACACAAGGTAGCAAACTCCTCTCCTTTCAGACGCTTGGCTGAAAGGATATATCCCGTTGCGGGGCTGAGATTATCCATAGCCGCCAACGGCTGCCAGTACTTTGTTTCAGTTTCCTCACCTGCTCCACGTGCCTCGCCATCAAAAGAAGCGATATTGACGGCTGTACCGATATGCCCCGTCAAAGACTCATCGGGCAAAGTGAGATAACGCATATCGCTTAACCGCGCACTGAATGGCACTGACAACGGGAAATAGTTATCAGCCGACACACGATACACTAACCTTATCGTATCTTCGGCCGGAATCAAAGAACTGCCATCGGCTATGTATATTCTCGGCACATCAAATCTTCTCTCGTCATCTTGATTATATAGTCCGCTCTCTATTTGCAGTCTTCTTACTCGCAATGTGGCACCCTCCGTAACCTTCAAAGTCGCTCCGGCTTTCACCGTCAAATC
>CAMVHW010000108.1 GCA_947167395.1 uncultured Bacteroidales bacterium | reverse complement strand
GTGTGTCCATAGCCTCACACAAAGCCGCAGCCACCTCCGGCGCAGACATCTCCGGCTGCAAGTCGTAGGTAGCCACCTTGGGCGAAGGAATCAGTATGCGTTCTTCGCCTTCAAACTCCGCGTCCCTACCGCCGGAGAAGAAGAAAGTAACGTGAGCAAACTTCTCCGTCTCGGCTATACGCAGTTGCTTCAAACCGGCTTTCGACACAATCTCACCCATAGTATTCTGCACATTCTCCTTGGGGAAGAGGATATGCACACCCGTAAAGGACGAGTCGTAGGGAGTCATACAATAATAGTGCAAGTCCTTGATTGTATGCATATCATAGTCGGGCTTATCCTCCTGCGTGAGCACAACGGTCATCTCACGAGCACGGTCGTTACGATAATTGAAGAAAATGACCACATCGCCCTCCTGAATAGTGGCAACAGGCTGACCGTTCTTTATATGCACAATAGGCTTGATGAACTCGTCTGTAATGTCGTTGTCATAACTTGCCTGCATTGCCTCGTGCATACTCTCATATTCGGCACCCTTACCATTAACCAAGCAGTCGTAGGCAATTTTAACGCGCTCCCAACGCTTATCTCTGTCCATAGCGTAAAAACGACCTTGGATAGAAGCAATCTCACCGCAACCGTGCTGCAAATGAGCCTCTAATTGGTCGATAAAGCCTATACCCGAATGAGGGTCGGTGTCGCGTCCGTCCATAAAGCAATGAACAAACGTCCTGCCTTGCAAGCCATACTCACCGGCTATATCGGTCAGGGCGAACAGATGCTCCAACGACGAATGAACACCTCCGTCGCTCACCAAACCCATAATATGAATGTTTTTCCCTGATTCGCGGGCTGTGGTGAAGGCTGACACCACCTCCTTATTGCTCTTTATCGAACCGTCTTTTATGGCACGGTTAATCTTAACAAGGTCTTGATAAACGACCCTGCCTGCACCTATGTTCAGGTGTCCCACTTCGCTGTTTCCCATCTGTCCGTCGGGCAGACCCACGTCCTCACCGCTCGCACCGAGTTGGCTATGAGGATACTTATTCAGTATCTCAGTCCAATGGGGAGTGGATGTGGAATAAATGGCATTGCTATGGTCGTGAGGTCCTATGCCCCAACCGTCCAATATCATCAATAATGCTTTTTTCATAATACTGTTTTTTATGTTGTTATGTTGTTAATTTTATGCAAAAGTACTACCTTTCGCCAATACACGCTATCTTTTTCTCTATTTTTCTTATTACGACCCGTTTCTTTCCTTTGGTCCGACCTTTTTATTCAAACTCGTAAATGTCGTAGAATCGATCGAAATAGTCGATCATTATGTCCAACACACGCTGTTTGGTTTCAGAGCGTTGGTTGCCTGCACCGAAATACGGAATAGGCGGCAGACACTTGGTGATGCGTTCGCCCAAAGTCTCCACCTCACCTATCTGAAACGAATGACGCATAAACTCCACCGCCTCGTCGTGTTTGAGGTGTTCGGCGGCAATGATGTCTTCAAGTTGCTGCCGTGCCTGTTTCGACACAAACGCAATCCACTGATCCGTGATGTTCTTGGACGGGATGTATTGCCTTACGAAGGCTTCAATCAACTCTTTCTTGTTGCGCAAGGCGGGGCTGGCTCCGATAGCCTTGGATATCTGCACTTCCAGCGTTGTGTCATCGCCTCGGTCGGCACGGTGTTTCTCAATGAGAGAGATGATATAGTCCACATTGATCTCCACCTGCTTGATGAGTTCAATCTCAAAGACGAGGTCATCGTTCACATTCACCACCTCGCCTTCGTGTTGCGGACGGTACTTATCGCGCAAGTCGAGATAGACAGAGGTGTAGTCCTGCTCCGTGAACCGGGATATATACTGCTTTTTGTCGTCCTCAAAACGGTCAAACGTATCGAGGATATTCTTCAAGCGCAGGTAGGTGCCGAACAGGCGGATAAAATCCTTCTCGGCTTTCTCGCCAAGCCACTTCGGACTGCCTCCCGAAGACACAGCCACTCCGTATTCATCGAGCGGGAAGTTCTCTTTGAGTGTATTGACCAATTCTTCAAAGCCGGGATGGTGTTCGCCTTTTTCGCCTCGGTCGCCGGCGTCATCGTAGCCGTGCAGATACTCCTCGTAGGTCTTCATGAGCACAACGCCGTGCGCCTTCGGGTCGTCGTCGGCAAAGAGCGCAATAGCCTTATTGGTTTCTTCCTCCAAATCGCGGAAACAAACGATATTGCCGAACTGCTTAACACGATCCAGAATACGGTTCGTGCGGCTGTATGCCTGCATCAGTCCGTGCTGACGCAGGTTCTTATCCACCCATAGCGTATTGAGCGTGGTGGCATCAAAGCCCGTGAGGAACATATTGACCACAATGAGCATATCCAGTTCGCGCTGCTTCATACGCTGCGACACATCCTTGTAGTAGTTGGGGAACTTCAGGGACGAGGTGTCAAAATTGGTGGAGAAATAGCCGTTGTAGTCCTTGATTGCCGCATCGAGGAAGTCGCGGTCCGTTTGGCTCAATGCCTCCGTGCTGTCGCTGTCCTCATCGCACATTCCCACTTCGTCATTAACGCCGAAACTATAAATCAGTCCTATCTTCAGCCGCTCACCTTCGGGCAGGCAGTCTTGCTGACGCCGGAACTCCGAATAATAGCGTTTGGCGGCATCGATAGACGCAGTGGCAAAGATGGAGTTGAAGCCTTTGTAGCGTTTGTTGGTCAGGCTGTCCACTTCGTTGCGCTTGGTCTTGCGGTCGTAATGCTCCAATACATATCGCACTATCTCCTCTATGCGCTTCGGGTCAAGCAAGGCACTCTCGCGGTTAATGTCCTGCACCTGCTCATCGGTTATGTGGTCCGCAGCCCGCATCGTGCGGATGTATTCCATACGGAACGGCAACACATTCTCATCGGCTATCGCATTGACCACCGTATATATGTGAAGACAATCGCCGAACACTTGTGCCGTTGTTTTGACCACTCCATCGCCTATCGAGCCGGTTGCATTCTCGGGGAAGATAGGCGTGCCGGTGAAGCCGAAGATATGGTACTTACCGAAACGCTTGACTATCCTGCTGTGCATATCGCCGAACTGCGAACGGTGGCACTCGTCGAAGATAATGACCACATGCTTATTATAGATAGAGTGATGATGCTGCGACTTGCAGAAGGTGTTGAGTTTCTGAATGGTGGTAATCACTATCGGCGCATGGTCATTCTCAAGTTGTTCCCGCAGTTCCGTGGTGGTCTTGTTCTGACTCACGCAGCCTTTCTTGAACTTCTCGTACTCGCAAATAGTCTGATAGTCGAGGTCTTTGCGATCGACCACAAACAGCACCTTGTCCACATAGTCGAGCCGCGTACAGAGTTGTGCCGTCTTGAACGATGTGAGCGTCTTGCCACTGCCCGTCGTGTGCCATATATATCCTCCTGCCTTCATACTGCCCACCTGCCGTTGGTTGGTGGAGACATAGATCTTCTGCAAAATGGCTTCCGTGGCACTGATCTGATACGGGCGCATGACGAGCAGTTTCTTCTGCACGGTAAAGACGCAGTACTTGGTCAGTATATTGAGCAGCGTATGCTTGGCAAAGAAGGTTGCCGTAAAGTCCTCTATGTCGCTGATGATGTTGTTCTCGCGGTCTGCCCAGTAGGAAGTAAACTCAAACGAGTCATTGGAGCGCAACGATGGCGTGAGGTGTTTGAATTGTTTGTTGCGGTTGTTCTCCGTTATGGCTTGGCGGCGCGTGGTGTTGGAGTAGTATTTGGTGTGCGTGCCGTTGGAGATGACGAACAGTTGCACATAATCGAACAAGCCGCTGTCCGCACTGAATGATTCGCTCTTGTAGCGGTAAATCTGATTGAACGCTTCGCGGATTGCCACGCCGCGTTTCTTGAGTTCGATATGCACCATCGGCAGACCGTTCACCAATATGGTAACATCGTACCTGTTGGCGCGTTTGCCGTCTGTGGGGGTGTACTGATGAATGACCTGCAAGTGGTTCTCGTGTATATTGCGCTTGTCGAGCAACTTTATATTGCGATAGACATGATCGTCAAACGGGAAGACCACTTGCGCCGTGCGACCTTCTTGCAGCAGTTCGGTCTTACCCTCTATGCCGGCAGCAGGGTTGGCTATATGGGTATGGAAGAACCCGCTCCACTCGTTGTCGGTGAAGGTGAGATGGTTAAGACGCTCCAACTGCTTGCGGAGATTGGCTTTCAACTCGTCCTCCGTATGTATATCGAGGTACTCATAGCCCTGCGTGCGCAGTTGCTCGATAAGGACATCTTCCAACTGCGCCTCGCTCTGGTAGGCTTGGCGAGTGGAAGGCTTATGCTCAAACCTCGATACAACCGTCGATTGCGGATTCTCGGATATCAGTTTCATGGTTTTTCTGTGTTTATATTCTCCGGCCTTACGTCCTGAGCACCTGACAAATGTTCGCTTTCTTTGTTGTGTTCGCCATGCGTGAGCGCGGCGTCCTTTTTGTTGTGTGCCTCGTGCGTGAGCACGGCGTCCTTTTTGTTGTGTGCCTCGTGCGTTAGCGCGAGGGTGGTAGATAGGTCTGCTGCGTAGCCGTTCATGTCGAGGCATTGCGAGCGCGTGATACGCGTCTCGGCGGTCTCGGCACTATAGTCCGCGTACGGCGCTAAGACCAGCATGAATCCTGCGGAGCAGCCTTTCAGGTCTCTCCCTGTCGGATAGATAAATTTCCCGTCCAGACCTCGGTTGACGATGCGGATTATCCTTAGTTTCTCCTTATAAGCGGCCTCATAGACCGCTTTCTCCGCAGGAGAGATGAAGGGCGAGACCAGAACGGCGCCGCCTCTGGCGAGGCTCATATAATGCTCCACTTCGGCTTGTATCTGCTCTTCGGTCAGATTGCGGTGGCAACGCACTTGGACACGCTCGGGATATTTGACCAAGAATGTATTCCCCACCGCAGTATAGGAATGACCCTGCTTGCCCGCCTTGAAGTCGTACGTCTTTCTGAGTCGGTCGGGGTAATGCACCTTGAGCCATAAGCGGCGAGGGTTATCATGCAGGTACTCATACCAAGCTTCCAATTGCCCCTCGTGGTAGAGGATCTTGTCATTATAGCCTGACGAGAAGAGGGATTCCCTCTCCGGCCTGATGTCCGGAGCACCCGACAAAGTGGAGGGCTCGCCGTGCGTGAGCGCGGTGTTTTGTCTCCAGTACTCGCGCGAGCAATCGCCCTTCCATGCGCCTATCATCCGGCTTAGATGCCAGCCTTCGGGTAGCGCATCGTGGATGCGGAGGATGCCGTGAAAATGATCGGGCATCAGCTGATACTGATAAACCTGAATCCTGCTTCCTGTCTTCTCGGTCACCATCGCTGCCATCTTGCGAAAGGCA
>CAMVHW010000107.1 GCA_947167395.1 uncultured Bacteroidales bacterium | reverse complement strand
GCATCCACGAGTACCTGGAGGAGAAAAACATCCCCTATGAAAAGAGCGATGTGGGAGGTGACGGCAGCGCAACATCATCGGCAGGCAGCGGTGTATCAAGTACTGACTCCGCACCTGCCGACAGCATTGGCAGTGCCTTTAATATGGGCGGTAAGCGTGAGTTGAGCAGCAGTGAGAAAGCACAACGTTTTCGTGAAGCAAGCGACAAAATAAAAAACTCGAAGCCTCGTCCCCAAGGTTCAGGCTTTTCCACGCCACAAAACGAGCGACATTATTCACCCCAATTCCTTAATGGTCTATACAACGGCAAACAACGATAAATCAATGTATAACTATCTATAAAACTTATTCCTATGAGATGTAGCAACTGCGGTTGGGAAAATCCCGACCATAACACCAGATGTGAGAAATGCGGTTCAGCCCTTTCCGGCGGCAGAGTCAATAACCCGCAACAGCCTCAGACCGCTCCACAACCTAATTTCAACAAAACGGTTAACGAAGCCTCTGTCTTCCCCGATATGCCTGCCAATATTCCTAATGTGCCTACAGTTGGTGGACAGAGTTGCCCCAAATGCGGCTATCCCCTGCGTCCTAATCAGACCAAATGTCCTAACTGCGGTTGGGGACAACCGGCAGCACCGACTATACCAGAACCTAAACCGAAACCCAATACAGGTACGAGCAATCCTTTTGCCGGCACGGTAAATCCTTATACACAAGTTGCTTCTGCTAATAAATGTACGCTTACGCCTATCAAGCAAGACGCAGAGGACGAAGCACCTCAACCCCTTGTCTTCAAGGGCGAAAAGAACGACCTTAATCGTGCCAACCTCGATGCCGACAATATGACCATTACTTCCAAAGTGCAGGCTCAACTCACTTGCGAGAACGGCAAATGGTACATACAAGATACCAGTGCTCAACAGACCACTTTTGTGCGTGCAGCAGAAAAAACAGCACTCAAAGACGGTGATATAATCCTTATGGGTAACCGACAATTCATCTTCAAAGCACAATAAGCAATATGTCTATTGAGCGTTGCGATTTTAGAGAAGGAGAGTATATAGACTCGCAATATACCATCACCAAACGCCTCGGCGAAGGGGCTTTCGGATTGGTGTATAAAGTCGTTGATTATGCAGGTAATGTATATGCTCTCAAACTCTTGAAACTATGGGAGGTTCATCCCGAGATTCGTCAGCAGTTGTCCGACCGCTTTGAGATGGAGTATCAAACAGGTCGTATAGAGAGCCCGTATTTGGTTCATTCCTTGGGTCACGGCTTCGTCAAGGGTAATCCCTATATATTGATGGAGTTTTGTCCTAATGGCGATCTGACCAAGATGCCTCGTAATGCTGACTGGAACACTATCGGTCAGCAGATTCTGCTCGGACTGAAAGCCCTGCACCAATGCGGTAAGGTTCATCGTGACCTCAAGCCTGAGAACGTACTCATCAAACAGGACGGTACGGCGGTGCTGACCGACTTCGGCATATCGGGCGACAGAAACAAACGTATGACCGAACGTAACATACTCGGTAAGCCCACCCAAATCTTCGGTACCTATCCTTATATGCCGCCCGAACAGGTGCAACCTAAACGCGGCGATGCCACTGTCTTGCCTACCACTGACATCTTCTCCTACGGCGTGATGATGTACCAACTGCTGACAGGCTACCTGCCCTTCGGTCCGCTTAATGACGAAAACGAGTTGGTACTCTATCTCAAGAACGCACGAGAAGGCAATTGGAACAGAAATGCTCTCACTATGTCTTCCTACGGCTTGATGTTTAAGAAACTCATCGAAGGCTGCCTTGAGCCTGACTTCAAGCATAGACTGCAATCAGCAGACGAGGCATTACAAATGCTGCCGCCTGTCAATAACCTCTTCTCAAGTATTCGCGACTTCGTGCCCTTAGACCCCTCACAAGTGAGAGGTCTGCTGCTGCGTATAATGCAAGGCGAAGAGTATGGCAGAACCTACGACCTCACTCAACTCGCTACTCGTTCATATATGCTCACTATGGGCAGACAAGACCTCGGAACGAATAACGCCATACCTATCGTTGAGAACCAGAGTTGCTACGTCTCGCGCAAGCATTGCACGTTGGAGTATGACGATCAAGCGAATGTGTGGTTCATACGTGACGGTCAGTGGGACAGAAACTCCACAGGCGGCTGGAAACGCTCCACCAACGGTACGTACGTCAATTCAAAAGAAGTGGACCAAAACGGCTATTACCTCCAAGCAGGAGATATAATTTCCATAGGTGATACCAAACTCCGTGTGGAAGCATACTAATCATTTATTTTGTAACAACAACCCCAATAAAACACTTTTATACAATGGAAACACAAAGACAGACTTATAAACGCTCATTGTCAGGCTCGGTGGGAGCAGGTATGGGCAGTTTGTTTAACGCAAAAGGAAGAACCTACTATGTGTTGGAGCACAAAGTGTCTTCCAAATACCACAAAGCCGGTGAGGCACAAGAGATTATAGTCGATCAGGTCGAATTAGGTCGCGACTCCACTTGCGCTGTTCGCTTTGACGAATCGTTTAAGACCGTTTCGCGCAAACACGCTGCTATCGTACGCGACGGACAAAACTGGAAATTAGTGCAACTGAGTAAGACCAACACCACCTTCCTCAACGGACACCCCGTGCAGAACGAATGGTACTTGCAGAACGGCGACGAAATTCAGTTGGCTGTTAATGGACCTAAATTAGGCTTTATCCTGCCGCAAGGCAATAAGTCCACCGTGGCAAGCATAGGTCTGAGCCGACGCCTGTCCCTTTTCCGCCAACAGGCTCTACGACCCTATAAAACAGCCATGTGGGCTATGGCGGCAGTTATACTGTTGCTCATAGTCGGTGGGACGTTCTTTGGAATAAAAGGAAAGGAGATTATTGACGATCAAGGCGAAACGATAGTGGCAATGCAACAGGCTTTGGATAGGGCTAACGAAGAATACGCTCAATACCGTGCCGAACAGGAAGAAAAACAAAAACAAACAGATAGAGATTTGGCAAGGGCAAATAAAACCATCAAGGATCTGAATAAGAAAATAGCAAACATCGAAACAAATGGCGAGATAAATCCGTCTGTTACACGTAAGATTACTAAAGAGTGTGAAAAAGATATCTATTTTGTGGTTATGAGTCTTCACCTCGAATACGGTAGCGAATCGCAAGTTCTGAAAAGTATAGGTACAGGTACAGGCTTCTTGCTCAATGACGGACGTTTTGTTACTGCAAGACATTGCGTTGAGCCGTGGATGTTTATCAATAGTGCTGAGGATGAATTGTTTATTGTCAATCTTATGCAACATAACGGTGGACGTGTAACGTGTATTTTGGATGCTTATTCACCGACCGGCAAACACCTTACTTTGCGTTCCAACGACTTTAACATAGATAAGACCACCGACATGGGCGGAACTAATGATGCCGGATATGCTTATCGCATAGCAAGAATTGACGGCACCGATTGGGCTGTTGCACACACAAGCGAGAGAGGTGAGTTGGTGGCAAGCAGCGAAATGTCAAGAAACCTCCAAGCACAAGATAAACTGACCATTCTCGGCTATCCTATGGGGTTGGGAGTTGAATCGCAAAGTAACATACATCCCCTTTATAGTGAGGCTATTGTGGCTGCCGACGGTCTGAACAAAGATAATGTTATTACCACCACCGCCACTACTTTTGAGCATGGTAATTCAGGTGGTCCGGTATTTAAGATTGAAAACGGTAAGATGATAGTTATAGGTCTTGTTTCAGCCGGCGCCGGACGTTCAACAGGTTTTGTTATACCAATCAGTAATGTTAGATAATGATTATGAAAAAGTATATTTTTGTTATTTTTATTGCTATAAGCACCTGTGTATGTGCTCAAAATCTGGACATTAGTTCGATGTTCAAATCCAACAATCAGCAACTTATTGAAGACGCTATGCGCGGAGGCTTGTATGTGGTTGAGTCGTCCTATTTCCTTCAAGACGAGGCAGGCAAGACCTTCGGACGCAATAACCAAGCCTACTTCAATAAGCAGACTTATCTTGGTGTCGCTCTCCACGGCAAACTCATTCTCTCCACGGCTGCCTTCACTCCTTGGGTGGGCGATGAGGACTATGCCAGATATGCCGACAAGTACCGTCCCATAGTCAGCGAACTGAGTTACAGCGCGCTCAACGACAGCGCAACCGTACAAGCCGACTCTCTCGCGCTCAACGACACAACCCTCTTGGCACAGGGCATACGAGTGCTGAAAGACTCTACTATTCAGGGCTTTCGTATAGACAATACCTTCGGCGAGAAAGACGGATGGTTGGTATTGGTGAATAATAACAAAGGCACCTATGACCTACAGTCCATTCGCCGTAAACTGACTATCGACTCCACCTTAACTCATCGCGAGGAAATGCCCTCCGAATTAGGCTCTGTCATAGGAGGTATTTATGTCGTACCCAACTACGATAGAGTAGGGTGCATTATGTTCCGTATTTGCGGTGTGGTTGAAGCGGTTGAAGGTGGTAAGACACTCACCATTCATACCCCTTTTGCAGGTATGGAAATGCCTAAATGTCATAAAGAGTGCAAGAAAGAGCAATTACAGCCTATATCGGAAATACCCGTAGAGGAACAAACAGTGAAGGAAGACGATAAGAAAGACGATAAGAAAGAGTCGGGCTGTAGGCACAAGAAAGACAAGGATAAAAAAGATAAGGACAAAAAGAAAAACAATAACAATAAATAACGATGGCTATACAACTCAAATTTGCGGCTCGTTGCGAGGCAGCAGGTCGCGACCATAACGAAGATAATTTTCTGCTTGACGACAGTCTTAGCGACGCTAATTGGGGCTTCCAATCCGATAAGGTTATCGACCTTGACCAATTAGGTTCATTGCTCGTATGCTGCGACGGTATGGGAGGTATGAACGCAGGCGAAGTGGCAAGCGATGTGGCTGTTACCATAGTCAAACAGTGGTTCCAAAAAGAACGACTGGATAGCGTATGGAACGACATCTCGCAATCCGATTCCAAACTGCTCAAATACATAGAACAAGCCATACAAGATGCTGACCGCTGTATCAAGCAGGAGTCGGCAGCCGACAAAGAGAAGGAAGGTATGGGTTCGACTATCGTAATAGCGTGGATATTAGGACAAAAGGTGTATGTAGGTTGGTGCGGTGACAGCCGTTGCTATCGCTTTAATCCGGCACGCGGACTGGAACGCCTCTCCCACGACCATAGTTACGTGCAAGAACTCGTAGATGCAGGCAAACTGTCCGAAGAACTCGCTTTTGACCATCCTAACAGCAATATCATTACTCGCTCATTAGGTGACCCCAACGGAGTGGCTAAACCTGATACACAGTGCTTTGAAC